>NZ_PUQF01000010.1:0-198881 GCF_003331015.1 Enterobacter sp. GER_MD16_1505_Eko_090
AACGTGAACGGCAACAGCGCCTCGGCGGGACGTGAGTACAGCGTGGATGCCACCGCGCCGACCGTCACGATTAACACCCTGGCGACGGATGATATTCTGAACGCCGCCGAAGCGAAGAGCGATCTGACGGTTTCCGGTACCACCACCGCCGAAGCGGGCCAGACGGTCACCGTGTCGCTGAACGGCAAAGACTACACCACCACCGTCAGCGCAGACGGCAGCTGGACGCTGAACGTTCCGGCGGCCGATCTGGCAGGATTAACCGACGGCAGCGTCACCGTGACCGCATCGGTCAGCGACAAGGCGGGTAACCCGGCGTCCGTGGACCACAACCTGACGGTGGATGTGACCGTCCCAGCTGTCACTATCAACACCATCGCGGGTGACGATGTGATTAACGTGGCTGAACACAGTCAGGCACACGTTATCAGCGGCACCGCCACCGGCGCGGCCGCGGGCGATAAGGTGACCGTCACCATTGGCGGCCAGACCTACACCACCGTGCTGGACGCGGCGGGGAACTGGAGCGTGGGCGTCCCGGCGAGCGTGATTTCCGGCCTCAGCGACGGCACCGTGACCGTCACGGCGTCGGTCACCGACGCGGCGGGCAACACCGGCACCGGCAGCCATAACGTCACCGTCGATACGGGGCTGCCTTCGGTCAGCTTCAACGCCATCAGCGACGATAACGTGCTGAACGCGGTGGAAAAAGGTCAGGATCTGAGCGTGAGCGGCACCAGCGCCAACCTGGCGGAAGGCACCGTGGTGACCGTGACCCTGAACGGCAAAAACTACACGGCGACGACGGCGGCAGACGGTACCTGGAGCCTGACGGTTCCGGCGGTGGATCTGGCCGGTCTGGGTCAGGCCAACTACACCCTGAACGCGACCGCCACCAACGGCGTGGGCAACAGCGTGAGCAACACCGCGAACCTGCTGGTGGACACCGCGCTGCCAACGGTCACCATCAACACCGTGGCGGGCGATAACGTCATTAATGCGGCGGAAGTGGCCGCAGGCCAGACCCTGAGCGGCACCGTGGCGAATGCCGAAGCGGGCAATACCGTGACCGTGACCATTGGCGGCAACAGCTACACCGCAACGGTGCAGAACGATCTGACCTGGTCTGTCAACGTGCCGTCTGACATGCTGACGGCGCTGGGTAACGGCAGCCTGAGCGTGACGGCGACCGTCACCAACGGCCACGGCAACACCGGCACCGGCGAGCGCGAGATCGCTATCGACGCTAACCTGCCTGGTCTGCGCGTCGATACCGTGGCGGGCGACAACGTGGTCAACAGCATTGAGCATGCGCAGAACCTCATTGTCACCGGCTCCAGCGACGGGCTGGCACCGGGTACGGCCCTGACCGTCACCATCAACGGTAAAGAC
The DNA here is from genome assembly GCF_003331015.1 of Enterobacter sp. GER_MD16_1505_Eko_090. Classification (NCBI taxonomy): domain Bacteria; kingdom Pseudomonadati; phylum Pseudomonadota; class Gammaproteobacteria; order Enterobacterales; family Enterobacteriaceae; genus Enterobacter; species Enterobacter sp. GER_MD16_1505_Eko_090. The sequence continues at coordinate 1,393 of NZ_PUQF01000010.1, forward strand.
TATGCGGCCACGGTGCTGGCGGACGGCAGCTGGAGCGCGGCTGTTCCATCAGCGGACGTGAGCGCGTGGCCGGAAGGTACCGTCAAAATCAGCGTTACCGGCGACAGCTCAGCGGGTAACCCGATTACCATCAGCCACGATGTGACGGTAGATCTGGCGACCGTTGCCACCAGCATCAATCCGATTGCGATCGACGACGTGATCAACGCGGCGGAGAAGGGCGCGGATCTGGTGCTGTCCGGTGCGACCATCAACGTGGAAGCCGGGCAGACCGTGACCATCAGCCTGAACGGCAAAATCTATAGTGCGACAGTAGACGACAGCGGCAGCTGGACCTGGACCGTACCGTCTGCGGATCTGGCTGGCCTGAAGGACGGCGATGCCAGCGTGCAGGTGAGCGTCACCAACGTGAACGGCAACAGCGCCTCGGCGGGACGTGAGTACAGCGTGGATGCCACCGCGCCGACCGTCACGATTAACACCCTAGCGACGGACGACATTCTGAATGCCGCTGAAGCGAAGAGCGAACTGACCGTGTCCGGCACCAGCACCGCCGAAGCGGGCCAGACGGTCACCGTGTCGCTGAACGGCAAAGACTACACCACCACCGTCAGCGCGGACGGCAGCTGGACGCTGAACGTTCCGGCGTCCGATGTTGCGGCCCTGACGGACGGCAGCGTGACCGTTACCGCAAGCGTCAGCGACAAGGCGGGTAACCCGGCGTCCGTTGATCACAACCTGACGGTGGACGTGACCGTTCCTGTGGTGACCATCAATACCGTGGCGGGCGACGATGTCATTAACCTCGCAGAACACAGCCAGGCGCATATCATCAGCGGCACCGCCACCGGCGCGGCCGCGGGCGATAAGGTGACCGTCACCATCGGCGGTCAGACGTACACAACCGTGCTGGACGCGGCGGGGAATTGGAGCGTGGGCGTCCCGGCGAGCGTGATTTCCGGCCTCAGCGACGGCACCGTGACCGTCACGGCATCGGTTACCGACGCGGCGGGCAATACCGGCACCGGCACGCATAACGTGACCGTCGATACCGGTCTGCCTTCGGTCAGCTTCAACGCCATCAGCGATGACAACGTGCTGAACGCGGTAGAGAAGGGTCAGGATCTGCGCGTCAGCGGCACCAGCGCCAACCTGGCAGAAGGCACCGTGGTGGCCGTGACCCTGAACGGCAAAAACTACACGGCCACGACGGCGGCAGACGGCACCTGGAGCCTGACCGTTCCGGCGGCGGATCTGGCGGGTCTGGGCGAAGCGAATTACACCCTGAGCGCGAGCGCCACCAACGGCGTGGGCAACAGCGTGAGCAACACCGCGAACCTGCTGCTGGATACCGCGCTGCCAACCGTCACCATCAACACCGTGGCGGGCGATAACGTCATCAACGCGGCGGAAGTGGCCGCGGGCCAGACCCTCAGCGGCAAGGTCGCGAACGCGGAGGCGGGCAATACCGTCACTGTGACCATTGGCGGCAACACCTACACCGCAACAGTGCAGAGCGATCTGACCTGGTCCGTGAACGTACCGGAATCCGTCCTGACGGCGCTGGGCAACGGCGACCTGACGGTGTCTGCGACTGTGACCAACGGCCACGGCAACACGGGAACGGGCGAGCGTGAAATCGTTATAGACGCCAGCCTGCCGGGCCTGCGCGTCGATACGGTAGCGGACGACGATGTGATCAACAGCATCGAACATACTCAAAACCTGATCGTCTCCGGCACCAGCGACGGGCTGGCGGCAGGCACAACGCTCACCGTGACCGTCAATGGCAAAACCTATGCGGCCTCCGTGCTGGCAGACGGTTCCTGGAGCGCGGCGATCCCGGCGGCAGACGTCGCGGCCTTCGCAGCAGGTACGGTCACCGTGATCGTGGCAGGCCAGAACGCGGCGGGCAACCCGGTGACCATCAGCCATGACGTGACCGTCGATCTGGCGGCGGTGGCTATCAGCATCGATGCGATTGCCACCGATGACGTGATTAACGCGGCGGAAAAAGGCGCGGATCTGGTGCTCTCCGGCAGCACGTCTAACGTGGAGGAAAACCAGACCGTTACCGTTACCTTCGGCGGCAAGACGTACACCGCTAAGGTGGATGCCGACGGTAACTGGACGGCCACCGTGCCGTCCGCGGATCTCGCGGGCCTGAAAGACGGTGACGCCAGCGTGCAGGTGAGCGTCACCAACGCGCACGGCAACATCGCGTCGGCGGGCCGGGAGTACAGCGTGGACGCGACGGCGCCAACCGTGACCATTGATACGGTCGCAGGCGATAACGTGATTAACGGCAGCGAAGCGGCTGCGGGCGTTGCCATCTCCGGCACCACCACGGCGGAAGCCGGGCAGACGGTCACCGTGACGCTGGGCGGTAAGAGCTATACCGCGCAGGTGCAGCAGGGCGGCGTCTGGAGCGTGAACGTGCCGGGCAGCGATCTGACCGCACTGGCGGATAGCGGCTACACCGTGCAGGTGAGCGTGAGCGACGCGGCGGGGAACCCGGGCAGCGCGGGTAAGACGATTACGCTTGATACCACGCCGCCGACCGTCAGCTTTAACGTGGTGGCGGGCGATGACGTGATTAACAGCGTGGAGCACGGCCAGGCGCAGATCGTCAGCGGGTCGGCAACCGGCGCGAACGTCGGGGATAAAGTGGTTATCACCCTCGGTTCGTACCAGTACACCACCACCGTTGACGCCAGCGGCAACTGGAGCGTGGGCGTTCCGGCCAGCGTGATTTCCGCGCTGACCGACGGCACCGTGACCCTCAGCGCGACCATTACCGACAGCGCGGGTAACAGCAGCACCCAGACCCATGACGTGGTGGTCAACACCGCCTCCGTGGCGCTGACGGTGAACACCGTTAGCGGTGACGATGTCATCAACGCGGCTGAAGCCGGTTCGTCACTGGTGATTAACGGTTCCAGCGCGCAGTTCGCCAGCGGGACCCAGGTCACCGTGACCCTGAACGGCAAGACCTATACGGCTACGATCCAGAGCGACGGCACCTGGACGACCACCGTACCGGCCGCCGACGTGGGTGCTCTGGCCGATGGCGCACGCTATCAGGTGTCGGTGTCGGCACAGGACAGCGCGGGCAACAGCGCGTCGGCAACGCACGGCATCAGCGTGGATACCACTGCGCCGGTGGTGAGCATTGGGACGCTGTCGGTTGACGACATGCTGAACGCCGCGGAAGCGCAGCAGCCGCTGACCGTGCACGGATCTTCCAGCGCGGAGGCGGGGCAGACCGTTACCGTGACGCTGGGAGGAAAAACCTACACTGCGCTTGTCGGCAGCGACGGCACCTGGACGCTCGACGTGCCGGCAGCCGACCTGGCCGCCCTGAGCCAGGGCGCGCTGACGGTCACCGCCTCGGTCAACGACAAAGCCGGTAACAGCGGCCAGACCACGCACACCTTAACGGTGGATACCGTCGCGCCAACCGTGACCATCAGCACCGTGGCCGATGACGATATCGTCAACAACGCGGAGCAGCTGGCGGGCCAGACCATCCGCGGCACCACCACGGCGGAACAGGGCCAGACGGTGACCGTCTCCTTCAACGGGCACAGCTATCAGGCGACCGTCGGGGCGGACGGATCGTGGTCGGTCTTCGTGCCGGGCCGTGATTTCCTCGGCCTGAGCGACGGGGAGTACACCATCACCGCGTCGGTAAGCGACAGGGCGGGCAACCCGGGCAGCGCAACGCACGACGTGACGCTGAACGGCGATGTTCCAACCATCACCATTAACACCTTTGCGCAGGACGACATCGTCAACGCCGCCGAGCACGGCACGCCGCTGGTCGTCAGCGGTACCACCAACGCGCCTGCAGGCCAGACGGTGACCCTCACGCTGAACGGCAAAACCTATGCGGCAACCGTCCAGAAGGACGGCACCTGGAGCTACACGGTCAGCAGCGCTGACGTGGCCGCGCTGGCAGACGGCGGCTCGTACGTGATTAACGCCCAGGTGAACAACACCATCGGCAACAGCGCCAGCGATAACCATACCGTCACGGTGGATCTCACCGCGCCGTCGATGGGGATCAGCATTGATTCGCTGCAAAACGACACCGGCCTGAGCGCAACGGATTTCATCACCAACGACAGCCAGGTCGTCGTCAACGGCTCGCTGACCGCGCAGCTCGGCAATAACGAGAAGGCGCAGATCAGCCTCGACGGCGGGGTCACCTGGATCGACCTGACCGTGACCGGCACCACCTGGCGCTACGCCGATGGCCGCACCCTGACGGACGGGACGTATCAGTACCAGGTCCGCGTGATTGATAACGCGGGCAACGTGGGGGCCACGGACAGCCAGGACGTGGTGATTGACCTGACGAAGCCTGCGGCAACCACCATTACCGTGGATTCCATTACGCAGGATACCGGCCTGTCCGGCAGCGACTTTATCACCAGCGACAACCAGATCAGCCTTAAAGGCACGCTCGGCGCGTCGCTGGGCAGCGGCGACCACGCGCAGATCAGCCTTGACGGCGGCGTCACCTGGATCGACGTCAGCGTCAGCGGCCTGAGCTGGACGTATGTCGATGGGCGCACGCTGGCCGACGGGGATTACAACTACCAGCTGCGCGTGATTGACGATGCGGGCAACATCAGCGCCACCGCCTCTCAGGTCGTGACCATTGATACGGTTGCACCGGACGCCAGCAAAACGATCGCCATCGACAGCATCAGCGACGATACCGGCCTGAGCAGCAGCGACTTTATCACTCGCGACACGTCCCTGACGCTGCACGGCTCGCTCGGCGCGACGCTGGCCGACGGCGAATACGCCCAGATCAGCATCGACGGCGGCGTCACCTGGCAGAACGTGATTGTCACCGGCAACAGCTGGTACTACGTCGATAGCCGCACGCTGGGTAACCAGACCTATGACTATTACGTCCGCGTGGTGGATGCCGCCGGTAACGTGGGGGCCAGCGCCCATCAGCAGGTGACCGTCGATACGATTGCTCCGGATGCGGCGATCACGGTGTCGGTGGATAACATCACCGTGGATACCGGCTTCGACAATAACGACTTCCTGACCAGTTCGACCTCGTACACCCTGCACGGAACGCTCGGCGCTGAACTCGGCGCGGGCGAGTACGTGCAGGTGAGCATGGACGGCGGCACGACCTGGGTGTACGCCACCGTCAGCGGCACCCAGTGGAGCTACAGCGATACGCGTGCCCTGACCGACGGCAGCCATAACTATCAGGTGCGGGTGGTTGACCAGGCGGGTAACGTCGGGGCCACCACCTCGCAGGCGGTGACGGTGGACACGCAGGCGCCGCAGTACGGCATCACCATCGACAGCATCAGCGACGATACCGGCCAGTCCGGGAGTGATTTCATCACCATGGACACCACGCTGACCCTCAACGGTTCGCTGGGCAGCGCGCTGGCAAGCGACGAGCGCGTGCAGATCAGCCTCGACGGCGGGAATACCTGGTCAGACGCCACGGTCACCAACCAGCGCTGGAGCTACACCGATACCCGCGATCTGCCTGACGGAGACTACACCTACCTGGTGCGGATTATCGACCAGGCGGGCAACGTGGGTTCCACCGCGTCTCAGGTCGTCACGGTAGACACCACGCCGCCGACCACGGTCGGTACGGTCGTGAGCTATACCGACGGCGAAGGCGAGCGTCAGGGCACCTTTGGCAGCGCGGTGGCAACGGACGATAACTCGCCGCTGATCAACGGGACGCTGAACCGCGCCCCGGACGACGGCGAGATCGTGCAGCTTTACCGTGACGGGGTTCTGCTCGGCCAGGTGACCATGAACGGCAGCGCAAGCTGGTCCTTCCAGGACAACGGCCTGAGCGACGGGAATCACACCTACATCGTGCGCGTCACCGACAGGGCCGGAAACTACACGGAATCGGACGGCTTTGTGCTGAACGTCGATACCAGCATTCCGACCACCACGGCGGCGATTACCGCGCAGACCACGTCGGATACCACGCCGATCGTCAGCGGTACCGTCTCCGCTGACCTGGTGAACGGTGAATACCTGGTGGTGACGGTGAACGGCAAAACCTACACCTCCCAGACGGGCGGTGCGGTGGTGGTCGACCCGGATCACAACACCTGGTATCTGCAGATCCCGGACGGCGATGCGCTGAGCGTGGCGAGCTACAGCGTGACCGCGCAGGTGAAGAGCAGCGCGGGTAACGGCAATACCACCGGTACGGCGACCGGCAGCCTGGTGATTGATACCACCTCGGTGAACACCGACTGGGCAACCACGGCGGGGAACAGCAACAACTCCACCATGACCCTCGGCATGAACAGCAGCGGTCTGTGGAATATCATCGCTAACGGCCAGTCTTACTCCAGCAGCGATAGCTCGACCTATGCCGGCAATACGCTGACTAACACCCGTAACTACTACGTGGTGAGCCAGACCGCCGCCGACTTTGACCGTAACGGCACGCAGGACATTTTCGCGACGGAAAATACCTACGCCGGGTCAACGCAGGTGATGTGGACCTACGATGGCAGCACCTATAACGCCAGCCAGCTGGCAATGGGCACCACCATCTGGTTCGGCGGCGTGATTGCCTACGATAAAACCGGGGATGGGTATCTGGACCTGGCGTACGGTGACTCCGGCGCGGACTCCATTACCTATCTGATCAACAAAAACGGGGTACTCTCGCCTGACGGCACCTACGGCGGCGCGGGGTTCTGGGGACAGTTCACCACCATGCGTGAAATCTCCGGCGTCGATATTAACAATGACGGCACCGTGGATGTGGTTCAGCACACCAACCGCAGCGGCGCGTACTCGTTAACCGTGATCAACAACAACGGCAATGGCACGCTCTCCATCGGTCAGAACCTGACGAACGTGTTTGTACCCAACGCCTCGAATACCACCACGGCGGCGTCTATGACGTGGGCGGACTTCAACGGCGATGGCTACATGGATCTGTACCTGGGCAGCAGCTACAACAACAACGGCGGGGTGATCTACTACAACGACGGTACCGGGAAGCTCTCGGCCACCAAGAGCGCGGTGGAGGCCTCTAACGCAGCGGCGGGCTATCTGTCGGTGGCGGTGGACTGGAACGGTGACGGGCAGATGGACATCGTCAAGCTCAGCACCTACGGCGGCTCGCAGACGGCGACGCTGTTCACCAACAACGGCTACGGCTCCACCTGGACCGCCAGCCAGCTGGCGTCCGGCATTGCTTACGCCACCGGCGTGGCGGCAGTGGACTATAACTGGGACGGTGCGCAGGACCTGCTGGTCTCTCAGCAGAACGGCAAGGTGGTGCTGGTGCAAAACAGCAAAACCATTGCTGACGGCACCGCGATGCATCTGCACATTGTCGACAGCGAGGGCATCAACGCCTACTACGGCAATACGGTCAACCTGTACAACGCCGCGGGCGTGCTGGTGGCCTCGCAGATCATCAACGCCCAGTCCGGTATCGGGTCGAACGATACGTCCGCGCTGGTGAGCTTCTACGGGCTGGATCCGAATGAAACCTATTCGGCCGAGATCCTGAAGATCACCAACGGCGTGTCGGATAACGTCACCTGGAGCGGTCTGGAGGCGGGCAACGGCAAAGAGGGCTACGTCCTGACGGCCGAAGCGGCCACCGGCGGCCACAGCGGAACCATTACCGGAACCGGGTATAACGACACCTTTATCGCCGAAAATGGCACGTATACCTACAACGGTTCCGGCGGCTGGACTACCCATTCCGACCATGACACCTGGAGCAACACCGGCGGGATGGACGTGGTGGATTACCGCAATGCGACCTCTGGCGTGACCGTTGACCTGCGCCTCTCAACCGCGCAGGACACCGGCTTCGGCACCACGCGTCTGCTGAACATCGAAGGGATTAACGGCTCGGATTACGACGACGTCATCACCGGCAACAGCGGTGATAACCGGTTCGAAGGTCGCGGCGGAAACGACACCTTCAACATCGGCAGCGGCGGTCACGATACGCTGCTCTACAAGCTGATCAACGCCTCGGATGCCACGGGCGGTAACGGTCACGACGTGGTGAACGGCTTTACGGTCGGCACCTGGGAAGGGACGGCGGACACGGATCGTATTGACCTGCGCGATCTGCTTTCCGGCAGCGGCTATACCGGCACGGGCTCGGCGAGCTACGTGAACGGCGTGGCCACGCTGGACAGCAGCGCGGGCAATATCAGCGATTACATCCGCGTGGTGCAGAACGGCAGCAATACCGAGATCCAGGTTGACCTGGACGGTACCGGCGGTCAGTTCTCGCCAACCACCCTGGTGACGCTGAACGGCGTGCAGACGGATCTGGCGACGCTGCTGGCGAACCATCAACTGTTAATTGCGTAAAACAACGCCGCGGGGAGCAATCCCCGCGGCCTTTTGGCGTTTCTTTAGACGAATTGCGTTACCCCGGAGATTATGAAGACACATCCACAGTACGAACCCTGGCTGCAGGGCATGCTCATCATCGCGAAGCACTACCGGCTGGACTTTTCGGTGGAGCACGTTCGGGTCACGATTAACCATGAAAGCCAGTCGCCGCGCCAGCTGGTGCTGGAGGAGATGGCGCGCCAGCTTGGGCTGGGGATGCGCGTGGTGGCGGCGGAAGCGGCATCCCTCGATCCGTGGCGTCTGCCGCTGCTGGCGGAATTTACCGGCGGGCAGATTGCGGTGATCAACCGCATGGACAACGAAGGCAACGTCAGCCTGCAGTTCAGCGGCGACGGCGGCCTGGAGACGACGCTAACGCGCGAGGCGCTCGGGTCGCGATTAAAGGGCCTGATGGTGCTGCGCCCGCTCGAGTCCACGCCGGATGCCCGCGTGGATGACTACATCAAACCGTATGAAAAAAACTGGTTCTGGCAGCTGGCGCTGAAGGACTGGCGACGCTACGGCGACATTATGCTGGTGGCGCTGGTCGCCAACGTGCTGGCGCTTTCCGGCATGGTCTTCTCCATGCAGGTCTACGACAGGGTGGTACCGTCGCAGTCAGAAGCCACGCTGTGGGTGCTGTTCGGCGGCGTGATGATTGCCATCGTGTTCGAATTCATCATGCGCATGCTGCGCGTGCACATTTCTGACGTGGTGGGGAAGCGTGCCGATCTGCGCATCTCTGAACGCGTCTTTGCCCACGCGCTGCGGATTAAAAACGGCGCACGCTCGAAATCAACCGGATCGTTTATCGCGCAGATTCGCGAGCTGGAGTCGGTGCGCGAGCTGATCACCTCGACGACCATTGCGGCCCTCTCCGATCTGCCGTTCTTCCTGCTGTTCGTCTTCATTCTGTGGATGATTGGCGGTCCGCTGGTGCTGGTGGTTCTGCTCGCCGTGCCGCTGCTGCTTATTCCGGGCCTGCTGGTGCAGCGCCCGCTGGGAAAACTCTCCAGCGAAGGGATGCGTGAATCCGCCATTCGCAACGCCACGCTGGTGGAAGCGGTGCAGGGCATTGAAGACATCAAGCTGATGCGCGCCGAGCAGCGTTTCCAGAATCAGTGGAATAACACCAACGACGTTGCCGCCAGCGTCGGCATGAAGCAGCGCTGGCTGACGGGCCTGCTGCTCACCTGGACCCAGGAGGTGCAGTCCATTGTTTATGCGGTAGTGCTGCTGGTGGGCTGTTATCTGGTCATCAGCGGCGACATGAACACCGGTGCGCTGGTGGGCACCTCGATTCTGGCGTCGCGGACCATTGCGCCGCTGTCGCAGATCTCAGGCGTGCTCTCGCGCTGGCAGTCGGCAAAAGTGGCCCGCAAGGGGCTGGACGACCTGATGCAGCGGCCGATTGACGATCCGCAGCACGGCAAGAAGGTGCACAAAGCCCACCTGCGCGGCGACTATGCGCTTGAGGACGTCGGGTTTTATTACGACGAGGAAGAGAAACTCACCGTGCTCAACATCAGCAAGCTGCAGATCCGCGCCGGAGAACGCGTGGCGGTGCTCGGGCGCAATGGCTCCGGCAAAAGCACGCTCCTACAGCTTCTGGCGGGCATGCAGGAGCCGCAGCAGGGCAGCATTCTGCTGGATGATATTGCCCTTAACCATCTCGACCCGGCCGACGTGCGTCGCGACATGCAGCTGCTGAGCCAGCAGGCCCGTCTGTTCTTTGGCTCCGTGCGGGACAACATCCTGATGGGTAACCCGCTGGCGACCGACGATGAGATTCACCAGGCGCTGGTCAACAGCGGCGCGCTGGAGTTTGTGCGCAAACAGAAAATGGGGTTGAACACTGTCATCAACGAGGGCGGAACGGGCCTCTCCGGCGGTCAGCGACAGGCGCTTTTGCTGGCGCGCGCCCTGATCACCTCGCCGACTATCCTGCTGCTGGACGAGCCTACCGCCTGGCTGGACGAAATGAGCGAAAAGCAGTTTATTCAGCATCTTCACACATGGCTGGGTAAACGCCGGACGCTGGTGGTGGCCACGCATCGCCTGCCGATTCTGGACCTGGTCGACCGCATCATCGTGCTGGAAAACGGCAAGGTGGTGATGGACGGCCCGCGCGACGCCATCCTGCACCAGCACGGCATGGCGCCGCAAAAGACAGCACAGCGCACCGTGACCATGAAACCGGCGGCGGTTGCAGAGGAGGGCGCAGCATGAATGATTTCTCCCGTTTTAATAGCCGACTGAAAGAGCCGCGCCTTCCGCGCGCCACGCTGGTGGCATGGTCGCTGTTCGCCCTGCTGGCGGCGTTTATCGCCTGGGCGAGCCTGTTCCATCTTGATGAGGTGACGACCGGCAGCGGTAAGGTGATACCGTCTTCTCATGAGCAGGTCATCCAGTCCCTGGAAGGCGGCATTATCCACAGCCTGATGGTGCGCGAAGGCGACATCGTCGAGCGCGGCCAGCAGCTCGCGCAGCTTGATCGGACAAAAACCGAGTCGAGCGTGCTGGAGAGCGAGTCGCGTCTGAATGCGGCGCTGGCCACGGCGGCACGCCTGAAGGCCGAAGTTAACGACACGGAGCTGACGTTTCCCGAGGAGCTGGATGACGACGTTGAGCTGGTTAAGCAGGAAACGGCGCTCTATCAGTCCCGTCGCGAGAGCCTTGAAAAGGGGCTGGCTGGTTTACGTCAGGGTGCCGAGCTGGTGCAACGCGAGCTGTCGTTGACCCGTCCGCTGGTGACCCAGGGGGCGGCCAGCAAGGTGGAGGTGCTGCGTCTTGAGCGTCAAAAAAATGAGCTTGAGAATAAAATCACCGAGATGAAAAACCAGTATTACGTCCGCGCCCGTGAAGAGCTGGCGAAAGCCAATGCGGAGATTGAAGCCCAGCGTTCGGTGATGAAGGGTCGGGAAGACTCCCTGACCCGACTGACTTTCAATGCGCCGGTTCGCGGGATCGTAAAGGATATTGACGTCACGACCGTGGGCGGCGTCATCCCGCCGAACGGCAAGCTGATGAGTCTGGTTCCGCTTGACGATCAGATGGTGATTGAGGCGAAAATTTCGCCGCGCGATGTGGCGTTTATCCATCCTGGCCAGAAGGCGCTGGTGAAAGTGACGGCCTATGACTACTCCATTTACGGCGGGCTGGAAGGGGAAGTGACCATGATTTCACCGGACACCCTGCAGGATGAGGTGAAAAGAGATGTTTATTACTATCGCGTCTATATTCGTACCGACAGTAACCATCTGACCAATAAGCAAGGTCAGGAATTCCCGGTCTTTCCGGGCATGATTGCTACCGTAGACATTAAAACCGGCAGCAAAACCATTCTGGATTATCTGTTGAAACCGCTGAACAAGGCAAAAGAGGCGCTGCGGGAACGATAGGTGAAGGGCGTTCGGAACACCGAACGCCTGATGGATTATACGGTTGACGTCACGTTGTGAAGGTGGCGTCGCTCTTTAGGAACCACGTTGATGTAATGCGTGACATACGCAAAATATAATCCGGCATAATTTTCGACGAGTTCGATAAACGCCGGATAGACCGATAGCCGACCATCACCCCGATCTTTCAGATAGCCTGCCTCCTGAGCTGATTTGATAATCCGGTTGACGTGGATGCGCGATACAAAAAATTCTTTTGCGAGCGTGCTGGCTGAATAGTCAATAACGGCACCATGGGTGGATTTGTTTTTCATAGCCTGCAGGTAAAGATAAAGCATAATCATACGGCCACCATCTTTATCAATAAATAATCCTACTTCAGGCAAAACCTTTCTGAACGTTAATCCCCGAAAAAGATATTCTGCCGCGCGGCGGAAGAAGTTACTTCTCAAAATATCATTGTCCAGCAGGTTTACATTAATATTAAATGTCGGATAAAGAATACTGACGGGCAAAAAAGCGCCGGACATATAACGCTTTAGTTCATTCAGGCCTTTTTCGGTTGGCGCGATTCTCGTCTTTCGTCTGTCTTCCGTACAGCGCCAGGTCCTGATGCGCTCGGTGGTTCTGAGTATCGTAATGATCGCAATAACGCTGTTGGGGCTGGCTATCTTATAGCGAGAACATAACTCTTTAATTTCAGAAACTGACTCGGCCTGATTGCCAAAAATAAAACAGCACATGGAGAGGATAATGTTGAACCGTGATTCCTGTAGCATTGTCTTGTAGAACAAAGGTTGTTTTTTGTAGATGGTGTCATTAATTGTGTAGTGCTCTAATATTGCCTCACCGAATCGTGGATTGCTCTTTATGACATCCCTTCGATGTAGCAAGGCCCTGGATGAGATATGATTATCCATAGCATTTTTCTCGTATTTGAATGAGCCGATAGATGAAGTGTCCAGTCTTCTTTTTCGGAATTTTCATTATACCCTGAGAATAAAACATTTGCCGTGGTTATTTGAAAAGAAAAGTATAGTTAAACGTTTGTGATTAACGCAAAGATGTTCCGGTGAATTAGACTGATAACAGTTTCTTAACCCTGGGTGCTACTGTAAAATTATACTACGCAACAGATGCAATAGATTTTACGCATACTCAAACAGAAATGGCGCTTTGGTGCCCAGGAGCAGGTTATGACCCAAAAAATGTCTCTCAAAAATGGGGTTTGCGATGAACATAAATTTGTCATCTCAGCCTGCGGCTTCACATTTCAGGGGTATTGTTCGATCCTCAATAAGTACGGGATCCACGCTTCCCAAATTCACTTTAACGGAGATGAGGCCTCCCAACAGGATGTTGAAAATATCCTTAAAAATCAGGATGCCCATATCGTGGTGTTCCTCGGGAAAGGTGTCGTCAATCTCCTGGAAAGCCTGAAGCGACTGGCCTCGGTACTCAATGCACTCCCCGTTATTCGGCATGTCACCCTGTATGGTGATATTCCTGACGGCTGGCTGTACCGCACGCTGGGCAGTCTTTTAAATAACAGTTATCAATTATCATTGATTCGCGTTGCCAGCGTTTCGGACATAGTAGGCTGTTTTAATACCCATTACAAAAGCTTTAAGGATCGTTCCCGTGTATTACGCGAACGCTACATGGATATTGGCTCTGAAGAAAATCTAAAGTGGTTAACAAGAAGAGAGATTGACGTTTTATTAAATTTCTATCGTGGTATGTCCGTAAAGGAAATGTGCGATAGAATGGGGTTATCGAATAAAACGGTTTATACCCACCGAAAGGAAGGTGTGCTTAAATTACGTTTAATTAAGCGCTGGTTACACGATCCGCACAATTTTAAAGCAGATAAACCTGATAAACACCTGCGTCAAAAAGTGGGGTTCACGGAAAAAGAAGCCGAAATTTTTAATGCGTTACGTAATCGGGAAATATTCCCGGCATATCAGATTATTACCGATCGAGATAAAAAAGGGGTTGGGTTTGAAATCCTGATTCGCTGGAATAAAAACGGTAAAATTGTCAAGCCTGCCAGTTTTTTAACGGATGTTTCCAATCATGAAATCTGGCTGAAAATTACGGCGTTGGTCATCCATGCCGCCGTTTCAGGTATTAATAAGTATAACGGGAAATACTATTTTTCAGTGAATATTCCGCCTCGTCTGGCGTCCGGGAATGCTTTGCCTGATATGGCACGGAAAGCCATCGGCATGCTGCTCAAACCGCAGTGGGCTGAAAAGCTGGTTTTTGAATTTGCAGAAGATATTGACGTGACGAAGGACAAAAGGATCCCTGAAACCATGCGGCATTTACGCAATACGGGGTGTCGATTGTTCCTGGATGACTGCTTCTCTAACCATCAAACCATGTTCCCGGTGCGCCAGGTGCATTTCGATGGGCTTAAGCTGGATCGGGACATCGTTGAGCATTTTGTGGCAAACGACAATGACTATAATTTGATTAAAGCGATACAGGTTTACAGCGACATGACCGGAACGGACTGTATTGCAGAGGGGGTTGATAGTGAAGAAAAGTTTGCGAAATTAGTCGAGCTGGGCATCAAGAACTTTCAGGGATATTATTTATCGCGTGCCGTGAAAGAGGAGGAGTTAGACCGCATGGTCAGGTTGTTTAGTTAAGAAAAAATAAAGCCCCGAAGGGCCCTGGGTTATTTCCGGCCCAGCAACAAGCCGAGAACTATACCGATTGCACCCGCGGCAACGAGGCCGGTGAGGGGATTGTTTCTGACGGCTTCAGTGACATCGGAAACGGCATCGCTGGCCTGAGCGGCATATTTTTTAGCAGCACCTTTAACCTGATGTTTTGGTGAATCAACGAATTCACCAAACTGCTGCTGCGCTGAACCTGCAAGTTCATCAAATTTATTTTTTGCTTTGTCTTCAGCAAACTGGGTGTTTTTATCAGTACCGAAATCAGACATTTTTGCCTCCTTTTGTTGATAGTTAAAGGATAGCCGCTCTTTGTGGATACGGCAGACGAAAGGCTAAATTCGGCACCTGAAAGGGCGGTTTTCGGATATATCTCTATACCCGGAACCCGTTATTTCTCATTGTCATCCTGACCGTAAAACAGTTTCCCAATGCGGATCAGCGGGCGGCCCTGTGACTTACGGTGCAGGTTACTGTCCCTGAGCGAATAAACGCAGCCGCAGTATTCCTGCTGGTAAAACTGTTCCCGCTTGCTGATCTCAATCATGCGCGAGGAGCCGCCCTGTTTACGCCAGTTATAGTCCCAGTACACCATACCCGGATAGCGCGCCGCCGCACGCTGGCCGCAGTCATTTATCTGCTGCATGTTCTTCCAGCGGGAGATCCCCAGCGAGCTGCTGATGACGCTGAATCCATTTTCTGCCGCATAGAGCGCCGTACGCTCGAAACGCATATCGAAGCACATGGTGCAGCGGACGCCGCGCTCGGGTTCCCATTCCATACCTTTTGCGCGCTCAAACCAGTTATCGGTGTCGTAATCGGCATCAACAAACGGCACGCCGTGTTTTTCCGCAAAGCGAATATTTTCCTCCTTACGAATGAGGTATTCCTTTTGCGGATGGATATTGGGGTTATAGAAGAAAATGGTGTACTCAATGCCCGACGCCTGGATAGCCTCCATCACTTCACCGGAGCAGGGGGCGCAGCAGGAGTGCAGCAGCAGTTTGTCAGCGCCGTTTGGCAGGGTGAGTTGAGGGCGGATAAAAGGGGCTGTCGTCATGGCGTTCTGCACTATGTTTATGAAATTTATGGAAGGGTAGCATAAATTCATAATCTGTTGAGACGGGATCGACGCAGGAAAGCGCGATCCCGCGGGGCGGGATCTTCTCGGGTATGACGTGCCGCTACTCGGCAAATTTGAGCAACGCTTCTCCGTCAAGACGGTAGCGCACCCATTCGGACTGCGGCAGCGCGCCAATGCTCAGATAAAAATCGATGGCGGGCTGGTTCCAGTCCAGCACGCTCCATTCAAGGCGACCGCACTGCCGTTGTACGGCGAGCTGGGCGATATGTTTCAGCAGTGCTTTTCCCGCCCCCAGGCCGCGATAAGCTGGGGAAACATACAGATCTTCCATATAAATCCCGTTGCGGCCAAGCCAGGTTGAATAGCTGGTGAAGAACACGGCATAGCCGGCGATCTTGCCTTCACACTCCGCGATCAGCGCTTCGGTTTTAGTACCTGCGCCAAAGAGCGTTTCCCGGATCTCCTCAGGCGTGGTAACCACTTCTTCCGGGGCTTTTTCATACACCGCCAGCTCATAAATCATGGCGTAAATGGCTGCCGCATCTTCGGGGCGTGCCTGACGAAGGGTGATGCTCATTGTTTTTCCTGCTTTTTAGCGTGCGTCTTGATTGATGGCGTTAAGCATACGGCGTATTGTCTGAAGAATTAAGTGCAATGAAATCAACAAATGATGAATATTATGCATCCGGCCCTGAGACGTCTTGATTTAAACCTGCTGCCCGTTTTCGACGCGATTTACCGCCACCTCTCCGTTCGGCTGGCCGCTGACGAGCTGGCGATGAGCACATCCGCGCTCAGCCATGCGCTGTCGCGTCTGCGTGCCACCCTGAATGACCCGCTGTTCTTCCGCGAAGGGCACCGCATGTCCCCCAGCGTGTATGCTTCTCAGCTCGCGCCTTCCATTGCTTCCGCACTGTCGTTCCTGAATCATGAGCTGACTCCGCAGCCGGATTTTGATGCAGCCAGCAGTTCGGAGTGCTTACAAATTGCGATAACGGACTTTACCGCGCTGTGCATTTTCCCGGCTCTGATGCACAGGCTGCAGCTTGCGGCCCCGGGTTTGCGTTTCGAATTGCGCTATCTGCCGCACAGCCCGGCGCTGACGGAACTGCTGGCGGGTGAAGTGGATCTCGCGCTGGGGTTCTGCACTCAGGATGATATCCGGCACCCGGAGCTGGAAGAGATCGACTGGTTTGAAGATGAGTATGTGGTCATCAGCAACGCGCGCCAGACGCGTCTCACGCTGGAGGAGTATCTCGCGGCCCGACACTTGGTGGTGACGCCATGGAATGAGAAGCAGGGCGTTCTTGACGTACGGCTTGAGCAGCTGGGCTATACCCGACAAATCGCGATCAAAACGCCGTCGATGCTCAGCGCACCGTTTATCGTAGCGGAAAGCGACCTGCTGATGGCGATCCCCCGCTATGCCGCGGAGAAGCTGATTAAGACAGCGGATCTCAGGATTTTTGCGTTACCGTTTCCGATACGCACGTTTGAAGTGAAAATTTACTCGCATAAACGCAGCGGCCAGCGGGGCGCGACCCGCTGGCTGAAGGAGGAACTGCAGATGCTGGCGCAGGCTGTCAGGGGACGGTAGGCTATTTGTTAGCGGACAGCCCAACCCGCGCTTTCATGTAGAGCAGAGTGAGTCTGTCCATAGAAGCTTAGGTCCGGAAGATTTTATTCATCCAGTAACGGTTTTCGATTATCTTTCGCTGGCTCTGGCTTGAGTTTTTCAACGGGAATACTGCACATGCTTTCCGCTATTATCCCAAAAAGAGAGTCTTTCGGGTAACTTTCCCATTGTCCCACATCCTGTGTCACATGTACGACATCGCCTTCCGCGAACGGTTTCGAAAAATAGGTTCGCGCCATAACGGCACGCTGGTTTTTGTCGCAGTTAATCACGTCGATTGCCCGTGAGCTCGCTATGTAGACGGGAGGGTTTTTTATAATGAGTGTCTGCTCGGCGTAGTTATTGATGAAATAAAAGCGGCGTAAGCGGTCGTTACCCTGATAAGTTGAAATCACCCGAAAATCGATATACGAAGCAATTCTTTTATCTTCAAGGATTTTTATGACGCCTGCCGGTGGCTTGGGGGTAGACTGGGGCTGGGGTTTACTTGTCCCGGTACAACCTGTCAGCATAACTAATACCAGCCATGTTAGCTTTTTCATTTCGCATCCCCTGCGGATAAATCAGGTCGTAATGTCGTCAGCATGTCAGGCGTTACATTTCCCTGAACGGTACAGAGCAATAATGTCCCGTCTTTGCTTTTGCTGAGCATTAACAGCTTTTCGGTACTTTCTTTTGCCGGAGCAATACCTGACACCGCCTGCGCGTTGTCTTCCCAGTCACTGTTTGGGTTGATTTTAATCATCGTCTGAGAAACATAATCATCTCCCGCCTTTTTCCAGGACAAATGATCAAGCCTGGACATCACTTCTTCTTGCGACTCTTTGAAAATGAGTCCCCAGTAATAGTACTTACCGTAATTGATTTCATCGAGATTGCTGGTTTGCAGGTAATATCCCGATACCGTCAGATTTAATTCATGCAGCGGTTGAGCAAACCAGATGGTGCGATTGCCGTCTTCAGGGGCTTTGAACCAGGCCTGCGAACGCTTGTTGAGCGTTAAGGGGGCTACGCGGCTGAGTTTGGCTCGCTGATGATAAATCTCGTTGAAAAAGGTTGAGTCGCAGCGGGTCAACGTTTGTGTCAACGTGCTGGCGTGAACCGCGGGTGTGGCTACAGCCATACCTGCTATGAGCCCAATGGAGGAGATGAGTTTACGCATGTAATATCCCTATATTAAAAAAAGACCCTGTTTTTATCGGCTTATCAGGATGAGACTTTACGCTTTTTTATTTTGCTTCGTTATCTGGCGTATTCAATGCCTCCCCCGAGTTTTGTACAAAACCTCAACCCTCTCATCTTTAGGTTTACACAGCGGTAACAAAATAGGTACCATACCCCCCTATAGTATCAGGAGGGCGTATGCCGCATTCACCCGAAGATAAAAAACGTATTCTTACCCGCGTCCGCCGCATTCGGGGCCAGGTTGATGCCCTGGAACGCGCGCTGGAGTCGGGCGACCCCTGTCTGGCCATCCTGCAGCAAATTGCCGCCGTGCGCGGGGCTGCCAATGGCCTGATGGGCGAAATGGTTGAAATTCACCTCAAAGATGAGCTGGTAGCGGGGGAAACCACGCCGGATCAGCGTGCCGTTCGCATGGCGGAAGTCGGCCATTTACTGCGCTCTTATCTAAAATAAATCCACATACCTGACAAGAAGGGAAGACATATGAAATCTCGCGCTGCAGTTGCATTTGGCCCCGGCCAGCCGCTCAAAATCGTTGAAATTGACGTGGCACCGCCGAAAAAAGGCGAAGTGCTGATCAAAATCACCCATACCGGCGTATGTCATACCGATGCGTTTACGCTCTCGGGCGACGACCCGGAAGGCGTCTTCCCGGCGGTGCTCGGCCATGAAGGCGGCGGGATTGTAGTAGAAGTGGGCGAGGGCGTGACCAGCCTGAAGCCGGGCGATCACGTGATCCCGTTGTACACCGCGGAATGTGGCGAGTGTAAGTTCTGTAAATCCGGCAAAACTAACCTCTGCCAGGCCGTTCGCGCCACCCAGGGGAAAGGGCTGATGCCCGACGGGACGACCCGTTTCTCCTACAACGGCGAGCCGGTTTATCACTACATGGGCACCAGCACCTTCAGCGAATACACCGTTTGCGCGGAGATCTCGCTGGCGAAGGTGAACCCGCAGGCGCCGCTGGATAAAGTCTGCCTGCTGGGCTGCGGCGTGACCACCGGTATTGGCGCGGTGCATAACACCGCAAAAGTCAAAGAGGGCGATACCGTGGCGGTGTTCGGTCTCGGCGGCATTGGTCTGGCGGTGATCCAGGGCGCGGTGCAGGCGAAGGCCGGCCGTATCATCGCGGTCGATACCAACCCGGAGAAATTCAGGCTGGCGGGAGAAATGGGCGCGACCGATTTCGTGAACCCGAAAGATCACGAGAAGCCGATTCAGGACGTCATCGTTGAGATGACCGACGGCGGCGTGGACTTCAGCTTCGAGTGTATCGGCAACGTCAACGTGATGCGTTCCGCGCTGGAGTGCTGCCACAAAGGCTGGGGCGAGAGCATCATCATTGGCGTGGCCGGTGCGGGTCAGGAGATTAAAACCCGTCCATTCCAGCTGGTCACCGGGCGCGTATGGCGCGGTTCTGCGTTTGGCGGCGTGAAGGGGCGTACCCAGCTTCCGGGTATGGTTGAAGATGCCATGGTCGGCAAGATTCAGCTCGATCCGTTCATTACCCACCGCTTACCGCTGGAGCAGATCAACGAGGCGTTTGATCTGATGCACGAAGGAAAATCCATCCGTACCGTTATCCATTTCGGCGACAAGTAACTCTTCTGCCAGCGGTTTTTCGCCGCTGGCATTTCTTTAATAATCTTCTCTAAAGTGTGACCAGTGCGGCGTTTTTAGCCGTAATCTAAATCTCTGCCGTGCCGATGACTATTTAACAGGCGTGTTTTTACGCATCTTACCTACAAGAGAGTCGACGGTCATGGACAACACTACTTCGATGCTGGCGCAGCGCAAGCTGGGCTTCTTGCATCACATCAGGCTGGTTCCGCTGTTTTCCTCCATTCTCGGTGGCATTATTCTTCTGTTTGCCTTGAGCTCGGGTCTGGCAGGGTATTTCCTGCTGCAGGCCGATAACGATCAGCAGGATGTCACATCCGAAATTCAGGTGCGTATGGGGCTGTCGAACAGCTCAAACCATCTGCGAACCGCGCGTATCAATCTGATCCACGCCGGTGCGGCAAGCCGTATCGCGGAGATGGACGCGATGAAGCAGAACATCAGCGAGGCGGAAACACGCATTAAGCAGTCCCAGGAGAGCTTTACCGCCTACATGAATCGCGCCGTGCGCACCGCCGAGGGCGCAGCGCTGGATGCGGAGCTTAAGACCCGGTATGACGCCTATATCGCGGGCATGCAGCCGATGGTCAAATTCGCCAAAAACGGCATGTTCGAGGCGATCATCAATCACGAAAACGAAACGGCGCGTCCGCTGGATGACGCGTACAACGCCGTACTGCTGAAGGCGGTTAAGATCCGTACCGACCGTGCCAATGCGCTAACGGCGCAGGCGCACAGCCGCACGCAGCTGGGCCTGATGTTTATGGTGGGCGCGTTTGCGCTGGCGCTGGTGCTGACGGCGATGACCTTTGTCGTGCTGCGCCGCACGGTAATCAATCCGCTGCAGCGGGCAGCGAAACGTATCGAGAATATCGCTAAGGGCGACCTGACGATGCCGGACGACGTGGCCGGGCGCAGCGAAATTGGCCGCCTGACGCGGGATCTGCAAACCATGCAGCACTCGCTTGAAAAAACGGTCGGCACCGTGCGTCAGGGGGCGGAGGAGATTTACCGCGGCACCAGCGAGATCTCTGCCGGTAACACCGATCTCTCTTCCCGCACCGAGCAGCAGGCTGCCGCCATCGAGCAGACCGCCGCCAGCATGGAACAGCTTACTGCGACGGTGAAGCAGAACGCGGATAACGCCCATCATGCCAGCAAGCTGGCGGAAGATGCCTCCGGGAAAGCCACCCGCGGCGGCCAGATGGTCTCCGGCGTGGTGAAAACCATGGGCAATATCTCCAGCAGCTCGAAGAAGATCTCTGAAATCACCGCCGTGATTAACAGCATTGCCTTCCAGACCAATATCCTGGCGCTTAACGCGGCGGTAGAAGCGGCGCGGGCGGGTGAACAGGGGCGCGGATTTGCCGTGGTGGCCAGTGAAGTGCGCACCCTGGCAAGCCGCAGTGCGAATGCCGCAAAAGAGATCGAAAGCCTGATCAACGAATCGGTTTCGCTGATCGATCAGGGGTCCGGTGAAGTTGTTGCCGCCGGTAACACCATGAATGAGATCGTCGACGCGGTGAAGCGCGTCACCGACATCATGCTGGAGATTGCCGCGGCGTCCGATGAGCAGAGTCGCGGTATCGTCCAGGTGAGCCAGGCGATTTCGGAGATGGATAAAGTGACCCAGCAGAACGCCTCGCTGGTGGAAGAAGCCTCCGCGGCGGCGGCGTCTCTGGAAGAACAGGGCGCGCGTCTGACCGAGGCGGTTGGGGCGTTTCGGTTGAGCGGTGCGAAGCCGAACCGCGCGGTGACGGCTGCACCGGTGGCGCAGAACGTACCGTTGCGCCCGGCGGCGACGGTTTTCGGGGATAACTGGGAGACGTTCTGAGTCGCGTGTTTTGTCGGGTGGCGGCTTCGCCTTACCCGACCTACTTGTATTTGTAGGCCCGCGTAAGCGAAGCGCCACCGGGCAAAAAAAAGGGACCAAAAGGTCCCTTTTTTCATCGGTTATTTCTTATCAGGTAACGCGTACGCGATAACGTAATCACCGCGATCCGGCGACTGGCGGGCGCCACCGGCGTTAATGATGATGTACTGCTTACCGGTTTTTGGCGACACGTAGGTCATCGGGCCGGACTGGCTGCCGACCGGCAGGCGGTCTTTCCAGATCTCTTTCCCGGTGGCGGTATCAAACGCGCGCAGGTAGAAATCCTGGGTGCCGGCAAAGAACAGCAGGCCAGACTGGGTCGAGAGCGATGCCCCAAGCGTCGGCATGCCGATTGGGATTGGCATGTGCATGCGAATGCCCAGCGGGCCGGTATCTTCCACCGTACCAACAGGAACCTGCCACACCAGCTTGCCGGTTTTCAGGTCAACCGCCGACATGGTGCCAAACGGCGGCTTCTGGCACGGAATGCCCAGCGGCGACAGGAAGCGCTCGCGCATCGCGCCGAACGGCGTGCCGTCCATCGGGACAATCCCCATCTCGATGCCGCTGGCATCTTTCGCCACGTTCGCGCGCGGCACCATGTAGTTTGCCAGACCCAAACGCATATCGTTGACGAACATCAGGCTGTTGTTCGGGTCAACGGAGACGCTGCCCCAGTTCATCCCGCCGAGTGAGCCGGGGAACTGCAGGGAACGGTCGAGACCCGGAGGGGTGAAGACGCCCTGATGACGCATCTCTTTAAACTGAATGCGGCACAGCAGCAGGTCGACTGGCGTCGCGCCCCACATGTCGGACTCGGTCAGCGTCTGGTTGCCAATCATCGGCATGCCAACAGAGTACGGCTGGGTTGGGGAGTAGCGTTCACCTTCAACGTTACCCGCCGGGACAGGGCGTTCCTCGACCTTCGCCACCGGCTTGCCGGTTTCGCGGTTAAGCATGAAGATCATGCCCTGCTTGCTGGTCTGCACCAGCACAGGCGTGGTGCCGCCCTTGCCGTCAGGCAGGTCGTACAGCAGAGGCTGGGAAGGCAGGTCAAAGTCCCACAGGTCGTGATGGGTGGTCTGGAAATGCCAGCGGACCTGGCCGGTGGCCGCGTCGACGGCGACGATGGAGGAACTGTACTTATCGTCCAGCGCGGTACGCTCGCCCGCCCAGAAGTCTGGCGTGGCGTTGCCGGTTGGCAGGTAGATCAGGTTCAGTTTGGCGTCGTAGGACATCGCAGACCAGACGTTCGGCGTACCGCGGGTGTAGGTCTGGCCTTCCGGCGGCAGGCCGGTCAGGTTCGGATTACCCGGATCCCACGCCCAGGCCAGCTTACCGGTGTGAACGTCGTAGGCGCGGACCACGCCCGGCGGCTCGCCGGTCGAGTAGTTATCCGCGACGCGACCGCCGACGACAACGACGTTTCCGGCTACCAGCGGCGTGGAGGTCTGCTGATAATATCCGGGCTTAATCTCACCCATGCCGACGCTCAGATCCACGGTGCCATGGTCGCCAAAGTCGTCGCAGACCTTGCCGTTATCCGCGTTGATGGCAATCAGACGGGCGTCGGTGGTGGGCAGGAACAGGCGGCGAGGGCATGCCGCTGGCGATGTTCCGGTCTGTGACGCTGTCACGTTTGCATGATCTTCAAAGTAGCCCAGACCGCGGCAGCGCTGCCAGTTCGGCGCGGTGGCTTTCGAATCATAACGCCATTTTTCTTTACCGGAATCCACGTCCAGCGCCAGCACTTTACTGTACGGCGTACAGACAAACAGCGTGTCGCCAACCTGCAGCGGCGTGTTCTGATCTTCCGCACCCGAGCCGTTGCTCTGCGGAATATCGCCGGTGTGCGCAACCCACGCGACTTTCAGCGAGCTGACGTTTTGCTTGTTAATCTGGTCCAGCGCGGCGAAGCGGTCGCCGTGGGTGGTGTTGCCCCAGTGCTCCCAGTTCTTTTGCTGCTCGCCGGGTGCGACGGGTTTCACCGGCACGGGCTCGTTCGCTGCCACAAGGGTTTGCGGCTTAAACATCCAGCCGAGGCTGACCAGCATGGCCACCGCGAGCAGCGCCGCGACGCCAAAAGCGGGGGCTTTGTTTGGTGCAGTGTGGTTTGCCGCGCGCAGGAAGGGCCAGACGATGGCGCACAGGAACGCCAGCACGGCAAAGGTAAACAGGCGGGAGAAGAGCGGCCAGAAATCCCAGCCCGCATCGCTTACCGCCCAGAACAGCGAGGCAATAAACGCGATGCCGTAAAGCAGGATCCCGCTGGTGCGGTTGAGGAAAATCAGGATCGCGGCAATCACCATTGCCACGCCCATTATCAGGAAGTAACTACTCCCGCCTACGGTGGCGAGCTTAAAGCCCAACCCGCCGACCGCCAGACCGATGAGCATCATCAGTCCGGCAAGAAGCCACTGCAGAATACGCGGTATTCCACGTGGCGCGCTGCCAAATGCCATTTCTCTCTCCTTTAGATCCCGCCGCCGTGTCGGGTATGTACCAGTTGGGTAATAAATGCGGTGGGATTGATGATTAGTACGGGTGAATTCGTTTTTATCAAACCGCTTGTGAACCATTTGGTGAATTCACGGCTATGATAAAACTGTTAAATTGTTTTACGCAATTGTTAATGAATGATTTCGCATTATTTGATTAACGCGCAGGTCTGTTCCCTCGCCCCTTTAGGGGAGAGGGTTAGGGTGAGGGGTATTAAACCGGCATCGATTTACGGATGGCGCTCAGCAGCGTCTGCGCGCCCGAGGAAAGCGGGGTATCTACCCGGGTCAAAATGCCGATAGGTTCACCGGCGCCGGGGGCCGTTACGGGGAGAGCGGTCAGCGTGCCCTGGCGCAAATCATCTTTTACCGCGCCGGAGGGAACGAACCAGACGTAGTCATAGTCGAGGGTGAGCTGGCGTGAAAGCGAGGCTGACAGCGTTTCGATACACCCTGAGGGCAGCGTACACCCCTGCATTTGCAGCAAGGTTTCGGCGGTCTGACGTGGGACGGTCCCTTTCGGGCACACCACCACCGGCCACTCCATGACACGGCTTAACGTCACCGTGTCCTGCAGCAGCGGATGATCGGGACGAACCACCAGCTTCAGGGATTCCAGGAACAGCAGCTCGTAATTGAGACCGCCCATCAGTTCAGGGTCGGACATGCGGCCAATCCCGATATCCAGCTCGCCCGATTTCAGCCCCGCAAGCAGCATGGTGTTATTCATGGTGGCAACCTGGATCGTGGTATGCCGTTGCTGCTTGTGGAACTGGCCAATCACCGGCGGAAGAATGCCCAGCGCGGCGGTGGGCAGGGCCCCAACGCGGACGACCTCGCTGGTGTGTTCTTCTTTTCGATGCAGCGACTGGCCTGCGGTATTGAGCGCATCCAGCACCTTAACGGCATGCGTAAGGAACTGTTCGCCCACGATGGTAAGCTGCGCCCCCAGCCGACCCCGGTCAAAAAGACGGGCGCCGGTCAGCTGTTCAAGCTCGTTGAGGGTTTTCGAGAGCGCAGGCTGGCTCAGGTTAAGAGTTTCAGCCGCACGCCCCAGCGTTCCCTGTTGAGCGACGGCCACAAATGTATGCAAATGGCGCAAGCGTATGCGCTGACTGAACAGACCATTTTTTTCCATAGGCGATGTTAAAAACAGAGCGATGCGGGTGACAAGCTAAGTTGTTTAATTTTGATAACTTGATAGCAAAATATTTTTAACATTTGATCTGTTTGAGTTACAACATGTTTTTCGGCAGGGAAAGAAATGTGAACATCCTTGTTCATTTATTGCTCATTGCAGAGAGGGAGGGTTAAGGGGTTAGATCACGCCGTCACCGCCGTCAGAACACCATACCTGGCCGGAGGTAAATGAACATTCATCCGAGGCCAGCGTGACGTACAGCGGGGCAATCTCGACGGGCTGACCCGGACGTCCCAGCGGGGTATCGCCGCCAAACTCCTTCACTTTTTCCATCGGCTGGCCGCCGCTGGATTGCAGCACCGTCCAGTAAGGGCCAGGGGCGACCGCGTTGACGCGAATGCCTTTCGGACCCAGCTGCTTGGCTAAGGATTTGGTAAATACCGCCAGGCAGGCTTTGGTCTGGGCGTAGTCCAGCAGCACCGGGCTCGGCTTCACGGCCTGAACGGAGGAGGTATTAATGATAACGGACGAGGCTTTCAGGTGGCGCAGCGCCGCCTTCGTGATCCAGAAGGGGGCATAGACGTTGGTTTTAAACGTCGCGTCAAAATCTTCGGTGGTCAGCTCTTCAAGGGATTCACGGAACTGCTGACGACCGGCGTTATTGACCAGAATATCCAGCCCGCCCAGCTTCGAGACGGCTTCTTCGACCAGATTCTGGCAGAAGGTTTCGTCCCGAACGTCCCCCGGTAGCGCGACGGCATTCCGGCCTTCGGCTTTGATCAGGTCGATGACCTCCGCGGCGTCTTTTTCCTCTTCAGGCAGGTAGTTAATGGCCACGTCTGCACCTTCACGGGCATAGGCGATGGCCACTGCGCGACCGATACCCGAGTCACCGCCGGTGATCAGCGCTTTTTTACCGGCCAGGCGGCCATGCCCTTTGTAGCTGGTTTCCCCGTGGTCGGGTACAGGTTGCATTTCGGATGCCAGTCCCGGTGGCGTTTGCGGCTGTTCCGGGAACGGGGGCTGCGGGTAAGCGTTCGTACGTTGTTGGGTATCACTCATAGCTGACTCCTTAAGCCAAGGGGTGAGATTTGATGGATAACTGCAGCGTTAACGCTTCGCTGAATTATTTCTGCAAACGATCGACACGGACGACGGCAGGAGATGATTTTTTATCAAGCGAACCGTTGATGCTGATCATCTGGTCGGGTTTTACCGTTCTGCCGTCGAAGACTGCCTGGGGAATAATAACGTCGATTTTTCCGGTTTTATCCTGAAATACAAACTTATCGCCGCTACCGTCAATAAGATTACCGCGTAATGAAATGGTCGCACCGTCGTGCAGTTGTTTTGCCTGATCGATGGTCATAATACGCGCGTCATCGGTTCCGCGATATCCGCTATCCAGGGCGTGGGGCGGCGGCGGGGCTTCACCTTTTTGTAACCCGCCGTTATTATCTGCCCATGCGGCCGGAACCAGAAATATCAAAAAAGCGGAAATAAGCGATAATTTCATCGGATATCCTTCATTTTGGGTGTCTTGACTTATTAAGTATTGTTGCTATTCCTTTATGTGGCAAATGTGATAAGTCCTAAAAACATTCGCGTTAGAAATCAAAATTTTCGGATAATAAGCGAAACGGTGACGATGGCCATGAAGCAAGAAAATGAAAAGTTACCCGGGATTGAGGAAAGATATCGCTTGCTGACGTTTGAATACGCGTTTCGTCAGGTGGGGTTTATTGTTCTGTTAGGTATTATCGTTGCCGCCATTGCCGGTCTGTTTTCAAGCGGAATAGTCAGCGATACGGTAAAAACAAATTCCGCTAAGTCGCTGACCATAAACTATGAGCGCTTCGGGCGGCGGGAGACGGAGACACGGATGCAGCTTGCGTTTCCGGTGAAAACGGAGGGGACCTATACCCTCAGCGTCACCAGCGAGAGTAGCGAGGCGTATGATCCAGGCAGCGTCTGGCCCCAGCCGGACGCCATGTTCAGCCACGGAAACAGCCTCTATTTTGTTTATCACAACCTGAAAAAGACAGATAACTTTTCGGTATTACTCTTTACCACACCGTCCCGAGCCGGTAAATGGAACTCGGTCATCCGCGTAAACAACGAGCCGGAGATCACCCTCTGGCAATTTATTTACCCGTAGGAGGCTGATATGGATATGGTCTTTCGTGCGCTGGCTATTTATCTGTTCCTCGTGGTGGTATTTAAAGTGGCCGGGCGACGCGCGTTGCTGCAGATGACCAGCTTTGATCTCATTCTTCTCCTGATAATTAGTGAAGCCACGCAGCAGGCGCTTCTGGGGCAGGATTTTTCCGTCACCGGCGCGATGATTACGATTACCACCCTGGTGGTAGTGGATATTATTTTTGGCCTTATGAAAAAGTATTTTTCTCCGGTAGAGAATATTCTGGACGGCACTCCCGTGATTCTGGTGGAAAACGGCGTTCCCCTGGCGGATAAACTCAAAAAGGTCGATGTCTCTTGCGATGATATTCTGATTTCCGCGCGTCAGAATAATGGCATTACCGAAATAAGCCAAATTAAATATGCCATACTTGAGCGCAATGGACATATTTCAATCATTCCTTTTGAGAAATAAGAGGCGGCAAGATGAGCAATCTTTTGCACGATAACCATTACACCGTCGGTGAACTGACAAAAAAACTGGCGAGCAAGTTAACCGATGCCGGGCTGCGCTTAACCACGGCGGAATCCTGCACCGGGGGAAAGCTCTCGGTGGCGCTCTGCGCTGAAGAGAACACGGCCGATTTTTATGATGTCGGGCTGGTGGTGTTCAGCGATGCCGCGAAAGCGCGGATCCTCGGCGTGCATCCTGAAACGCTGGCGCGCTATACCGCCGTCAGCGAACAGACGGTGACCGAGATGGCCGCCAGCATCCGCGACATTGCCCAGGCGGATATTAGCATCGCCATCAGCGGATACGCTGGCCCGGAAGGGGGCGACGACGGCACGGCGGCGGGGACGGTCTGTTTTGCGTGGAACATACGTGGCGAGACGAAAACCCGTACCGTGCTTTTCTCCGGAGACTGTCAGGACGTGGTGGAAAAAGCGGTGCATTTTTCGCTGGCAGAGCTGGTAACAACATTGTCGGACGGAAATAACGGTTGAGTTCACGTGGAGGTTCTATGGCTGTCATAGTGATTACCGGTGGGACGGCGGGCGTGGGAAAAGCCACGGCGCTGCGCTTCGCAAAAGCAGGTTACGATGTGGGCCTCATCGCCCGTGATGAAGCCAGCCTGCACTCCACCCAGGAAGAGCTGCGCCGCTTCGGCGTGAATGCGCACGCCGTGCAGGCGGACGTCGCCGACAGTCAGGCGGTGGTGGATGCGGCTAACGAGATTGAGTATCGCCTCGGTGCGATTGATGTCTGGGTCAACAACGCCATGGGGGCCGTGCTGGCACCGTTTCGTACCCTTACGCCGGACGAGTTTCGGCGCGTGACCGAGGTGACATACCTCGGCTACGTGAACGGCACCCGCGCGGCGCTTGAGCTTATGGTACCGCGCGACAGGGGCGTGATTATTCAGGTAGGGTCCGCGCTGGCCTACCGTTCCATTCCCCTGCAGTCCGCCTACTGCGGGGCCAAAGCGGCGATCCGCGGGTTTACCGATGCGGTGCGCACCGAGCTGATGCATGAGAACAGCCGGGTTCAGCTTTCGATGGTGCAGATGCCGGGGCTCAATACGCCGCAGTTCGAATGGGCAAGGAACAAGTTCGCGTGGGCAATGCGGCCGGTACCGCCGGTGTTCGAGCCTGAAGTCGCCGCCAGCGCCATCTTCAGGGTGGCGCAAAAGCCGGTGCGCGAGCTGTGGGTTGGCAGCAGCACCATTCAGTCGATTGTCGGGCAGTTCCTCTTCCCGGGTTTTCTGGACAGGCTGATGGTGAAGAAAGCCTGGGAAGGTCAGATGACCGACGATCTGAACGCGCCGGACCGCCGGGATTATCTCGACCAGCCGGTTAACGATCTGCACAAAATCCATGGCCGTTTCACTGACGAAGCGAAAACCCGCGCGTCGTCCGTGACCTCCGGTATGCCGGGCAAAGTGGCGTTAGGGGCCCTTGCGGTGGCGGGTATTGTGTTGACGCGTTTGATAACCCGCCGGAAACCGTAATCAGCGCAGCGCGCTGCGGTGCGTCCAGAACCAGCGATAGCCGTAGCCGCCAAGGCTGAGCTCGACGGTTTTACCGCAAACCAGCGCGTCATCGTAGCGTTTGTCCGCGAGACAGGCGGTCCAGGTCGTGTTGCGGATCCCCTTCACGGTGAACTGCACCGGCTGGTCACTGAAGTTAACAAAGGTCAGGATGCTGCGTTCTTCGGTCTCGTAATAGATCCCCAGCACCGCGTCACTATCGATCGTGAGGAGCCGAAAGGGCGCAACGGCAATTTCGGGGAACTCCGAGCGGGTATTGGCGATATCAATGATGCGGTGCAGGAGCGAGTTGCGGTGGAGCAGCGAATCAGCGACGTTGATTTTTTGATAGCGGTAAGGGCCGCGGTCGATAATCGGCGCGATAAATTTTTCCGGGTCGGCTGCCGAAAAACCGCCGCCTTGCGATCCCGCCCACTGCATGGGGGTGCGCACAGCGTAGCGCTCCTCCAGATCGAGGTCATCCCCCATGCCGATCTCATCGCCATAGCGCATCACCGGAACGCCGGGCAGGGAAAAGAGTACCGCGTGGCAGAACGCCAGCCGCTTCAGATCGCCGTTGAGCATCGGTGCCAGGCGGCGGCGGATCCCGCGCTGATAGACGTTCATCTCCTCATCAGGGGCGAAGGTATCGAGGACAAACTGTTTGTCTTTCTGGCTGATGCCCTCCAGATCCAGCTCGTCGTGATTGCGCAGCCAGTTGGCAAAACAGCATGAATCGGGCGGGACGATCATTTTCTTCACCGCGTTGCGCAGCGGACGGGCGCTTTTGCGGGCCAGGCTGACGTAAAAATACTTGTTGAGCCAGAAATTGAGCACCAGATTCAGGCGGTCATTATTGCCAAAGTAGTCCTGATAGGCCTCCACCTCGACGTCCACTTCACCCAGCAGGATCGCGTCCGGATTATGCTCCTCAATCAGACGGCGCATATGTTCGAGGATCCACAGCCCCTTTTTTTCATCACCGTTTCCCGCCTGCGTGGTCAGATGGGAGGCGGCATCCAGGCGGAACCCCGACACGCCCAGCTTGAGCCAGAAGAGGATGATGTTCTCGATCTCTTTCAGCACCGCGGGCGAGGTCAGGTTCAGGTCCGGTTCGTGGCGATAGAACATGTGCCGGTAGTATTGTCCCGCTTCGTCGTCCCAGGTCCAGATGCTCTCCTCCACGCCGGGAAACATGGGGGGCGTATCGTCGTCGTCACTATCTGACCAGAGGTAGTAATCCCGGTAGGGTGACGCCGGGTTACGGCGGGCCTGCTGGAACCAGGGATGCGCGTCAGAGGTGTGCTGGATCAGCAGTTCAATAATGACCTGCATGCCCAGCTCGCGGGCCTGTTCGATAAAGGCGATGATATCGGCCAGCTTTCCGAAGCGGGGATCCACCTGGAGATGGTCGCTGACGTCATAGCCTTCATCGAGAAAGGGCGTGAGGTAAAACGGGGTGATCCAGATAACCGTCGCCCCCATGCGGCGAATGTACCGCAGCTTGGCCGCTATCCCGGCGATGTCCCCGCAGCCATCGCCGTTCAAATCATAAAAGAGTGCGGTATCAATCTGGTAAATAATGGCCCGTGTATGCCAGTCCGTCATAGCGTGCCTCAGTGATAGCCTTCAGTATCCGAAACCTTGCCCCGGAACACGTAATAGCTCCAGGCGGTGTACACCAGGATCACCGGAATAATCAGTAACGTTCCAACCAGCATAAACAGCTGGCTGGCAGGCGGGGCCGCGGCCTCCCACAGAGTGATACGCGGCGGAAGAATGTTCGGCCAGAGGCTGATACCCAGACCGCTGAACCCGAGGAAGATCAGCCCCAGCGTCAGCAGGAAAGGGCGCGCGTGGCTGGCCGGATTGCGGGTCAGGCGCCAGATCAGCACGCTGAAGATCCCGACCAGCAGCGGAACCGGCAGGAACCAGAAGAAGTTGGGCAGGGTAAACCAGCGGTCGGCGACGTACTGCCAGCCGAGCGGCGTCCAGACGCTGACCACCGCGATAACCACCATCAGCGCCAGCAGCACGTGGCGGGTCAGTTCGCGCATGCGTTGTTGCAGCGCGCCTTCGCTTTTCATGATGAGCCAGGTGGTGCCCAGCAGCGTGTAGGCGACGACCAGCCCGATGCCGCAGAAGAGGTTGAAAGGCGTGAGCCAGTCCAGCGAAGAGCCGACAAAACGTCGGCCCTCCACGTCAAAGCCGTTGATCACGGCGCCCACCACCACGCCCTGGCTGAAGGTGGCGAGCAGGGAGCCGCCGGCAAAGGAGTAGTCCCAGAATTTGCGGTGTGAAGGGGTGGCTTTGAAGCGGAACTCAAAGGCAACGCCGCGAAAGATGAGGCCGATCAGCATCGCGGTGAGGGGGATGGTCAGCGCATCAATGATCACCGCATAGGCCAGCGGAAACGCGCCGAACAGCCCAGCGCCGCCGAGCACCAGCCAGGTCTCGTTGCCGTCCCAGACGGGCGCCACGCTATTGACCATCACATCGCGCTCTTTGGCATCGCCCACGAAGTTAAACAGCAGGCCAATCCCCAGATCGAAGCCATCCATAATGATATACATCAGCGTGGCAAACACGATGATGGCAAACCAAATCACTGAGATATCGACGCCCATCAGATTCTCTCCTCTTCCGGAACAGACTCCGCGGCTGACAGCGGACGGGCAGGCGTGCCCGAGGTGTTTGACGTCAGCGTATCAACGGGCTGAGGACCTTTCTTAATCAGCCGGATGAGATAAACATAGCCCACGCCAAATACGGATGAGTAGACGACGAAGAACGCCAGCAGGCTAATGCTCATCTGCAGGGTGCTGTGCAGCGATACCGCGTCGATGGTGCGCAGGTAGCCATAGACAACCCACGGCTGACGGCCTACTTCGGTGGTCACCCAGCCGGCAAGCAGCGCGACCAGCCCCGCAGGCCCCATGCAGAGGGCAAACCACTGGAACGGACGCGAGTGGTAAAGTCGATGGCGATAGCGTAGCCAGAGGCTGAGCAGACCGAGGGTAATCATCAGCAGACCCATCCCCACCATAATGCGGAACGACCAGAAAACGATGGTCGAGTTGGGTCGATCCTCTTTCGGGAAGTCTTTCAGGGCCGGGACCTGTTTATCCAGGCTGTGCGTCAGAATCAGGCTGCCGAGCGCGGGGATCTCCAGGCCGTATTTGGTGCGCTCTTCCTCCATATCCGGCAGACCAAACAGCAGCAGCGGGGTGGCCTCGCCGGGCGGATTTTCCCAGTGACCCTCAATAGCGGCGATTTTGGCTGGCTGATGCTCAAGCGTGTTCAGGCCGTGCATATCGCCCACCACCGCCTGGATAGGGGCGACCAGCAGCGCCATCCACATCGCCATCGAAAACATGGTGCGAACGGCGGGCGTATCGTTACCGCGGAGCAAGTGCCAGGCGGCCGACGCGCCGACAAACAGCGCGCTGCTCAGGAACGCGGCGATAGCCATATGAATAAGACGGTACGGGAAGGAGGGGTTAAAGACGATTGCCAGCCAGTCCTGCGGGATAACCTGCCCGTTTTCGATAGTGAAACCCTGCGGCGTATGCATCCAGCTGTTGGAGGCGAGGATCCAGAAGGTCGACATCAGCGTGCCGAGCGCCACCATGCAGGTCGAAAAGAAGTGCAGCCCCGGGCCGACCTTGTTCCAGCCGAACATCATAACGCCGAGGAATCCGGCCTCCAGGAAGAAGGCGGTTAATACCTCGTAGGTCAGAAGCGGGCCGGTAATGCTGCCCGCGAACTGGGAGAACCCGCTCCAGTTGGTGCCAAACTGGTACGCCATCACCAGCCCGGAAACGACGCCCATGCCGAAGTTAACGGCAAATATCTTTAGCCAGAAGTGGTACAACGATCGCCAGACGTCGTTTTTGGTGCGCAGCCACATGCCCTCCAGCACCACCAGGTAGCTGGCGAGACCGATGGTGATCGCAGGAAACAGGATGTGGAACGAGACGGTAAAAGCGAACTGAATTCTGGCCAGATGAAACGCATCGAGTTCGAACATGGTCCGTACCTCTGAGACGATGGGGCACGCGACTTGCCGGGCAGGTCAGGCCTGCCCGGCAAACCGATTACGGTTTAGTCTTACCGGCACCCAGCTCGGCACCGGTCAGCGGGTCGGAATGTGGATCGGACTTCGTGCGGGCAGACATCGCCTTAACCAGGGTTGCCTGCTCGGTTGTGAGCGTCACGCTGGCACTGCCATCGCCGCCATCCACCGCAGGCTGGGGGGACTCAACGTAATCGAAATGTTTATCGCTGTTCCAGCTTCCGCGAACCTCTCCACCTTCAGACATATTGTAGTACTTGTTGGTGAATTCCTCGATTGGCGGCAGTTTACCCGGCGGGAAATTATTACGGATGGACTGCAGCGCCTTCTCAAAGGAGAGCTGATGCGCCGCCTCACGCGTCATCAGAAACGCCAGGGCATCTTTAACGCCGGGATCGTCAGTCACGTTGATCAACCGTTCATAGATGATTTTGGCTCTGGCCTCGGCCGCCACGTTCGAACGCAGATCCGCCGTCGGCTCGCCAATGGTGTCGACGTAGGCCGCCGTCCAGGGTACGCCCGCTGAGTTGGTTAGCGGGGTTCCGCCGCCGTAGAGCAGGGAGGTGATGTGGCTGTCATTCCCGTTTTCGGTCATGGAGCGATACAGCTCAGCCTCATTTTCCACCCCTTCCGCCAGCGCGCCCTTGGCACCTTTATTCAGCATACCGACCAGGGTACCGATGATTTCGAGGTGGCTTAACTCCTCGGTCGCGATATCCATCAGCATGTCTTTACGGCCCGGATCGTCATCGCTCAACCCTTGCGTAAAGTAGCGGCAGGCGGCGGCCAGTTCACCCTGCGGTCCGCCAAATTGTTCCAGTAAAAGGTTGGCCAGGCCGGGATTCGGTTCGGCGACGCGAACCGTGTATTGCAGCTGTTTGACGTGTCGAAACATGCTCACTCTCCTGTGGGTTATTTTTTCGCTTCGACACCCGACGCGTCTGAACGCAGCAGGAACTGTTCCGTCGTTTGCGGGATATGACGAATCAGCCAGTCGGCCATTTCGCGCTCTTCGGCGAGGATCGTCTCAATAGCGGGTATCGAGGCGGTGTCACCCGCTTTTTTGGCCGCCGCCAGCAGGGAGGTATAGCAGGCGATTTCAAACTGTTCGAAAACATAGCCGCTGATCGAGCCCTTCACGATTTCGTCAGAAGGGAACATGCCGCCGATGGATTGTCCCAGCGCCGCCATTTTGCTCATCGAGTCTTTTAAGACCGAACGAGAAATATCATTACGGTCGAGGATTTCCTCCAGCAATGTGATTTGCCGTTTTGTCTCATTAATATGTTGCTCAATTCTGGCGCGAACATCAGGATAATTATCGATACGGCTGGCCATGGATTCCAGCATAGATTCGGCTTGCTTTTCCATTGCATGGGCATCGCGTAGCCAGTCATGGTAGTGTTCTACGTGATTCATCATTGTATCCTCATTAGGGGTTCGCTTATTTGGTCTCACTTTCAGCAGCCTGATCGGCACGTGCGGCACTGTAGCCAGATAAATGGCCGACAATATTGGCATAAATACTGATGATAATGACCCATAGCACGCTGTTCTTCCACCAGATGACGGAAGGGATAGCGAGAATGAACCATATTATCGCTGCCGCTAAATGGCACCGTTTAATTGTCCTGGGACTGATGCTCATTTTATTTAACCTGTATTATCGCGTCATTTCTGCGCTTTTTGGTTAATATTGCCAACGGCCAGGTCGGTGAGTTTAAGGTCGGTCTCTTTCTCTTCTTCCAGCGTTTCGGCAAGAAGCTTAACGGCTTTTTTATAGCCGAGCTGTTCTGCTAGAGTGGCAAGGGTACCGTAGCTGGCTATTTCGTAATGCTCTACTTTTTTCGCAGCGGCAATTAAGGCGGCATCACGGACTTCATTTTTTTCCGTGCTTTCGATGACTTCATTAGCTTCTTCAATTAAGCCTTCCATTGCGACGCATTTCATGCGCTTGAGCTTGATGCCGTCTTCCTGTTCCACGATCTGGTCGATACGTTCGATCTGACCTTGCGTCTCTTCAAGGTGTGCGGTAAAGGCGGCGCTCAGCTTCTCGCTGGAGGCGGCGCGGGCAAGTTTGCTTAACGCTCGGGTAAGCTGCTTTTCTGCGCTGTAGGTATCCGACAGAAGATGAATAAATACATCCTCTACACTTTTCATATTCATAATTATTACGCTCCGGTAAAATAAAGAAAGGGTACTGCGAGCTTTTCAGCCCGCAGCATGCTCTCTGGTTTTATTAAAAGAGTACTAAATAAGATCAGGAGTTATCAGATTTACGGCCTCCGCCGTGACTGTTCTGTCCCCCTTTCTTACCCGCTTCAGATGCGCGTTGCGGATCGTTTTTAAAATTACCACCGCTGTGCTGGCCACCTTTACGTCCAGCTTCTGATGCTTTTTCACGGTCTTCAGCGAAATTACCGGAACCACCACGATGCTCTGCCATATTAAACCTCATAGTCATATATTGGTTATGTCAGTACGATACGAAAATATTCCGTATCACTCGTCGTTCGAGTAATAACTCTAGTCGCTGTGTGCGATCCGTCAAATGCGTTTTGCTATTTGCGGTTGCGTTATTTTTAAATATTTGTAAATTTGCGCTTCGCTTGCGTTGGAAATATGGATAGACAGGAAGGACTTGTAAACAACTGTTCAGATTATTCCTAACTTTGAGCTAAAAATTTGAAAGCTGAGGATAAAAATAATGACGCACTCAAATTGGTTGATTTGCAGCCAGGGGAAAATAAAAAATACTCCTTTATAGCTAGAAAGCGAAACCATAAATAATTATAAGGAAAATCCTGGATAAAAAGCGCCAGGCGCGAAAGGGCGGTTTCGTTAAGGCTTGTTCAGAGGCCAGTCGCACACGGTTTGACCACTGTCGTCTTAAGATCACAAATCAGAAATCTTTCCCCCCGGAAGGTACGGGTTTCTCTACACTCCAGGTAATATTCACTGGAGGCATGACATCATGGCGAACACCATCACGGCTGATGACATTCGGGAACACTTTTCGCAGGCTATGTCGGCGATGTACCAGCAGGAAGTTCCGCAGTACGGCACCTTGCTTGAACTGGTAGCGGACGTAAACCTGGCGGTGCTGGAAAATGATCCACTATTACATGAACAACTGGCAAACGCTGATGAGCTTGCGCGTCTGAACGTCGAGCGTCACGGGGCTATTCGCGTCGGCAGTGCGCAAGAACTTTCAACCCTGCGCCGTATGTTTGCCATTATGGGGATGTACCCGGTCAGCTATTACGATCTCTCCCAGGCGGGGGTGCCGGTCCACTCAACGGCATTTCGGCCGATTGATGATGCGGCGCTGTGCCGTAATCCGTTCCGCATCTTTACTTCGCTGCTGCGCCTTGAGCTGATTGAAAACGTCGCGC
Source organism: Enterobacter sp. GER_MD16_1505_Eko_090 (assembly GCF_003331015.1). Taxonomy (NCBI): domain Bacteria; kingdom Pseudomonadati; phylum Pseudomonadota; class Gammaproteobacteria; order Enterobacterales; family Enterobacteriaceae; genus Enterobacter; species Enterobacter sp. GER_MD16_1505_Eko_090. The sequence continues at coordinate 38,554 of NZ_PUQF01000010.1, forward strand.
TGCGCGAACGTGCGGCGGAAATTCTGTCTCACCGAAACATCTTCACCCCGCGCTGTCTGGCGCTTCTCGATCTGTATGAATCGGAAGGGCAGTTTACCGTCGAGCAAGCGCAGGAGTTTGTGCAGGAAGCGCTGGAAACCTTCCGCTGGCACCGCCATGCGACGGTCGATCAGGAGACTTATCTCGCGCTGCATAACGAGCACCGGCTGATCGCCGATGTGGTCTGCTTCCCGGGCTGCCACATCAACCACCTGACCCCGCGTACGCTGGATATTGACCGGGTGCAGGAGCTGATGCCGAAGTACGGTATCGAGCCGAAAATTTTGATTGAAGGGCCGCCGCGTCGCGAGGTGCCCGTCCTGCTGCGTCAAACCAGTTTCAAGGCGCTGGAAGAGCCGGTGCTGTTTGCCGGTGAACACAAAGGCACCCACACCGCGCGCTTCGGTGAGATTGAGCAGCGCGGCGTGGCGCTGACCCCGAAAGGCCGGGAACTGTACGATAGCCTCCTTGCCCAGGCCGGTACCGGCAAAGATAACCTGACGCACCAGCTGCATCTGCAGGAGATCTTTAGCGCCTTCCCTGATAGCGAACTGTTAATGCGCCGTCAGGAGCTGGCGTATTTCCGCTACCGTCTGACGCCAGCGGGTGAAGCGCATCGGCATGCGTTCCGGCCGGGCGACGATCCGCAGCCGCTGATCGAGCGCGGATGGGTCGTCGCACAGCCGATCACCTACGAAGATTTCCTCCCGGTCAGCGCCGCGGGGATTTTCCAGTCCAATCTCGGGAATGAAACCCAGGCCCGCAGCCACGGTAACGCCAGCCGCGATGCGTTTGAAGCGGCCCTCGGCTGCCCGGTGTATGACGAATTTACCCTCTATGAGGAGGCTGAAACGCGCAGCAAACAGCGTTGCGGTTTGCTCTGAAAGCGTTACTCTGCTGGGGTGTGATGGAAAAAATAAGGTCGTTATGCAAAATCCTTCCGCCCCTGTGGTTGAAATGCGCCAGGGCGCACTGTCTGGTTTAACCGATGAAAATGTCCACGTCTGGTGCGGTATTCCTTATGCCGCACCGCCCGTTGGCGAGTGGCGCTGGCGCTCCCCGCGGCATCCTGAGCCGTGGGATGGCGTTCGAGAGGCTACCGCTTTTTCGGCCTCAAGCTGGCAAAGCAGCGAATATTGCCAGGAGCTGGGCGGGGGCGATCCCGGTCAGTTCTCGGAAGACTGCCTCTATCTGAACGTCTGGTCTCCCACAGAGCGCGCCGGGCCGCTTCCGGTTATGGTCTGGCTGCACGGCGGCGGCTTTACCATCGGTGCGGGTGGCTTACCGCCCTATAACGGCAAAGCGCTGGCCACGCGCGGCGTGGTTGTGGTGACGATCAACTACCGTCTCGGTCATCTTGGCTTTTTTGCCCATCCCGCGCTGGAAGGCGAAGAAGATCGCGTGGTGCATAATTTTGCCCTGCTGGATCAGATCGCCGCCCTCGAATGGGTAAGGGACAATATCGCCGCATTTGGTGGCGACCCCGCTAACGTGACCCTGTTTGGCGAATCCGCGGGCGCGCGCAGCGTGCTCTCTCTGCTGGCCTCCCCGCTTGCAGAAGGATTGTTCCATAAGGCGATTGTGCAAAGCGGGTACACCTTGCCGGACACGCCGCGAGAGCAGGCGTTGCAAAAAGGGGAGGCGCTGGCCGCCCATTTTGGCCTGGAAAAGGCGACAGCCGAACAACTGCGCGCCATTCCGCCGGAGGCGTTCTGGCCGCTCACCGCGCCGCTGAACATTGCTCCGGCCCCCATCGTCGGTGATTGCGTTCTGCCTGAAGCGATGCTGGACGTCTTTTTCGCCGCTCGCCAGCACCCCGTGCCGGTAATGATCGGCTCGAACAGCGATGAGGCCAGCGTGATGGCGGTGTTTGGCATCGATCTCGCCGGGCAAATCCAGAAGCTTCGCCGGGAGCGACGCTTCGGGCTGGGGCTGATTAAGCTGCTCTATCCGGGCGTCAAAGGCGATGAGGAGCTGGGCAGGCAGGTGTGCCGCGACATGGCGTTCACCACGATGGGCTACGTCGTGATGCAGGCGCAGCAGCGCGTCGGCGGATTATGCTGGCGTTACTGGTTTGACTATGTCGCGGAAGCGGAACATGCCACCTATATCAACGGCGCGTGGCACGGCAATGAAGTGCCTTACGTCTTTGATACCCTCGGCCAGGTGGAGCCTTCACGCCAGTATGTCAACGAACGGGATGTGCAGTTTGCTGCTCAGGTGGCCGATTACTGGGTGAGCTTTGCGCGAGACGCAGGACCTCGCGAGATCCTGCCCGGGCCGACGCACTGGCCCGCATGCCGTAAAGGGCGGGACGTTTTATTACGCATTGGCGTGAATAAACATGCAGGTTTCAGGCTTGAAAACCGCTTTATGCGCGCCCGGATGAGCCTCTTCAAACGGGTGATGAAGCACCACGTCAGCCTCGATTAAGCAAACAGGCGCGAAACGCCGCCAGCCCATTTTCCTCCCCTGGCGTTTCGCGCAGCACCAGCCGGTAGCTCGCGCCGGTTTTTATGCTGGTTTCATAAGGCCGCATCAGTCTTCCCGCGCGGACATCTTCGGCCACCAGCGTTTCGTCGGCAATGGCGACGCCCAGCCCCTGAATGGCGGCCGTGATGGCGAGATCCATCGTGTCGAAGTGTTGATTTTTGTGCATGGCAAAGCCCGGACCTTCCTGTTTCGTCAGCCACAGCGACCAGTCTGTTTTATCCCTTGTCGGATGCAGGAACGTCAGCGATCCCAGCGTTGCACCCGCCCGCACCGGGCTTATCACCGGGGTGAGCGCCTCTTCGAACAGCAGGTCGCCTGCGCTCATGTGCGTACCGAACACGATGGCCGCGTCGTAAGATTCGGTTTTGAAATTGACGTTATGATCGGTGGTGGTGGTCAGGGCGATCTGCAGATCCGGCTGCTCACGCTCCACCTCCAGCAGGCGCGGCACCAGCCAGCGCATGGCGCAGGTGGGCGCCTTGAGCCGGATCACGGTTTGCTGGCTGCGGGCCTGGTCGGCCACGGTCAGCAAGTGTTCGAACGCAGACTGCAGTTCCGGGAGCAGGGCGCAGCCCTGTGAAGAGAGGCGCAGGCCGCGCGCGTGGCGTTCAAAAAGCGGAAAGCCAAACCAGGCCTCAAGGGAGGCTATCTTGCGGCTCACGGCCCCCTGCGTCAGACAAAGCTCTGCGGCAGCATGGGTCAGATTCAGGTGACGCGCGGTGACTAAAAATGCGTCGATGGCATTGAGCGGGAGCGAACGGCGCGACATGAAAACACCTCAGCTATGCATTTTTCTCATGGCTATTATGACAACAATTCGATTGTCCCGACAACAGAGATGTTGTTTGAATAGTTATGCAATGTCCATGAGAAGGGAAAGAGGATGACTTTACAAACGCCTGTGCAAACGCGCTCCAAACTGCCCGATGTGGGCACCACGATCTTTACCGTTATCGGCCAGCTCTCGGCGCAGCATAACGCGATAAACCTTTCTCAGGGCGCACCGAATTTTTCCTGCGACCCGAAGCTTGTTGCGGGCGTCACCCGCGCGATGGAGGCAGGGCATAACCAGTATGCGTCGATGACCGGCCTGCAGACGCTCAAAGAGCGCATTGCCGATAAAATTGCCACGCTTTACGGCACGCAGTATGACCCGGGCCGCGAGGTGCTGGTGACCGCCAGCGCCAGCGAAGGGCTCTACTCGGCAATCAGCGGGCTGGTGCATCCGGGCGATGAGGTGATCTATTTTGAACCGTCATTTGACAGCTACGCGCCGATTGTCCGCCTGCAGGGGGCAACGCCGGTTGCCATCAGGCTCACCGTGCCGGATTTTGCCGTCAACTGGGACGAGGTTCGCGCCGCGATCACCCCGCGCACGCGCATGATTATCATCAATACGCCGCACAACCCGAGCGGTCAGGTCTTCTCCGCCGACGATCTGCAGCAGCTGGCGGCGCTGACCCGCAATACTGACATCATTATTTTGTCTGACGAAGTGTACGAACACGTGGTGTTTGACGGTGAGCCGCACCACGGGATGGCTACGCACCCGCAGCTGGCGGAGCGTAGCGTGATTATTTCTTCTTTCGGAAAAACCTATCACGTCACCGGCTGGCGCGTGGGTTACTGTGTTGCACCGGCGGTACTGATGGACGAGATTTGTAAAGTCCATCAATTTTTAATGTTCTCTGCCGATACGCCAATGCAGCACGCGTTTGCTGAACATATGGTCGACCCGCAAACCTGGCTGTCGCTGTCGGCGTTTTACCAGCGCAAGCGCGATCTGCTGCAGAGTCTGCTGGCCGATTCGCCGTTTACGCTGCTGCCAAGCGCCGGCTCGTTCTTCATGCTGGCGGACTACAGCCAGTTCAGCGACGAGCGCGACAGCGAGCTGGTGAAACGGCTGATCGTTGAGTACGGTGTAGCCACCATTCCGCTGTCGGCGTTTTATGCGGACGGTACGGATAATAAATTGATTCGTCTCTCTTTTGCGAAAGATGAGGCGACGTTACGGGCAGGTGCCCAGGCCCTGTGTCGGGTTAAACCACGCTAAGGAGTTTGAGATGAAATTACGCGCGCTAGTTGTCGGCATGGGATTGCTGTGTACCTTTTCCTCCTTCGCAGCGTCCGAGCTGCGTTACGGTCTGGAAGCCGAATATCCGCCGTTTGAAAGCCGCAATGCGGCAGGCGAACTGGAAGGGTTTGACGTTGAGCTGGGGAATGCCATCTGCAAAGCGGCAGCGCTGAAGTGCAGCTGGGTGGAAACCTCGTTTGATGCGCTGATCCCGGGGCTGGTGGCGAAGAAATTCGACGCCATCAACTCGGCGATGAATATCACCGAGCAGCGCCGCAAGAGCATTGATTTTACCCAGCCGATCTACCGTATTCCGTCGCAGCTGGTCGGCAAGGCCGGGACGGCGGTCGAGGCGACGCCTGAAGGGCTGAAGGGGAAAACCATCGGCGTGCTGCAGGGCTCCATTCAGGAAACCTATGCCAAAGAGCACTGGGAAAAGCAGGGTGTCACCGTGGTGTCGTATAAAGATCAGAATATGGCCTGGGGCGATCTGCTGAATGGCCGTATCGACGCCTCGCTGGTCATGTCCGCGGCCGGGCAGGCAGGTTTCCTCAGCAAGCCGCAGGGAAAAGGGTTTGGCTTCATCGGCAAACCGGTGTCTGACGACACCATCCTCGGCAGTGGGATCGGTTTTGGGTTGCGCAAAGGTGATGAGGCCACCAAAAAGCAGCTTGATGCCGCAATTGATAAGGTACGTGCCGACGGCACGATCGCCAAACTCGCTGATAAGTACTTCCCGGGTATCGATGTCAGCGTAAAATAACCGCCTCATTGGCCCCGTCAGCTGATGTCCTGACGGGGCATTTTTATACACATTTTCCAGGCTTTCTTTACACCACTTTCGGGCCGTTCTGGTCGACAGAAAATATTTCTCACTTTGTTCATATAATCACCGGCCAACAATTGGATTCTTAACCATTTTTGTTTAGGCTGTGCGTTCTTTCTTGCCGTCATTTCGCCGAGCGCGGAACACATTCACACGACCATAAGGACGTTTTTCCAGGCATGAATCGCAGACGTTTTCTAAAAGGCTCGCTGGCAGTGGCAGCCCTGAGCGGCACATCCGGCCTTGCTTCCCTGTTTTCCAAAGCGGCATACGCTGCCGACTCTGACATTGCTGACGGCCAGAGCCGTCGTTTTGACTTCTCCGTACTGCAATCCATGGCGCATGACCTGGCGAAAACCCCGTGGGGTGGCGCGCCGCGTCCGCTGCCGGAGACGCTGGCAACCATGACGCCGCAGGCGTACAACGCCATTCGCTACGACGAAAAGCAGTCTCTGTGGAACAACATTGAAGGACGTCAGCTGGACGTGCAGTTCTTCCACATGGGAATGGGGTTCCGCCGCCGCGTGCGGATGTTCTCGCTGGACCAGTCAACCGCTATGGCGCGCGAGATCCACTTCCGTCCTGAGCTGTTCAGCTACGGTGAAACGGGCGTGGATACCAAACAGCTGGAAGGGCAAAGCGATCTCGGCTTTGCGGGCTTCCGCGCGTTTAAGGCGCCGGAGCTGGCGCGTCGCGATATCGTCTCTTTCCTGGGGGCCAGCTATTTCCGTGCGGTGGACGACACCTACCAGTACGGCCTTTCCGCCCGCGGTCTGGCGGTAGACACCTTTACCGACACGCCGGAAGAGTTCCCGGACTTTACCGCCTTCTGGTTTGAAACCGTCAAGCCCGGCGACACCACCTTTACCGTCTATACGCTGCTGGATAGCCCGAGCATCACCGGCGCCTATAAGTTCGTGATCCACTGCGAGAAGAGCCAGGTGATCATGGAGGTGGAAAACCACCTCTATGCGCGTAAGGACATCAAGCAGCTCGGCATTGCGCCGATGACCAGCATGTTCAGCTGCGGCAATAACGAACGCCGCATGTGCGACACCATTCACCCGCAAATTCACGACTCCGACCGCCTGGCGATGTGGCGCGGCAACGGGGAGTGGATTTGTCGTCCGCTGAACAACCCGCAGAAGCTGCAGTTCAACGCCTATATGGATAAAAACCCGAAAGGGTTCGGGCTGCTGCAGCTCGATCGCGATTTCTCGCACTATCAGGACGTGATGGGGTGGTATAACAAACGCCCAAGCCTGTGGGTGGAACCGCGTAACGACTGGGGTAAAGGCGCGGTTGGCCTGATGGAGATCCCGACCACCGGTGAAACGCTGGATAACGTGGTCTGCTTCTGGCAGCCGGAAAAAGCCGTCAAAGCAGGCGACGAGCTGGACTTCAAATATCGTCTCTACTGGAGCGCGATGCCGCCGGTGCGCTCCCCGCTGGCGAACGTTTATGCGACCCGCACCGGCATGGGCGGCTTCCCGGAAGGCTGGGCTCCAGGGGAAAACTACCCGAAAGTGTGGGCCCGTCGCTTTGCGATTGACTTCGTCGGTGGCGACCTGAAGGCCGCTGCGCCAAAAGGCATCGAGCCGGTGATTACGCTCTCCAGCGGTGAAGCGAAGCAGGTAGAGATCCTCTACGTTGAGCCGTTTGACGGCTATCGCATTCTGTTTGACTGGTACCCGACGTCGGATTCGACGGAGCCGGTGGATATGCGCCTGTTCCTGCGCTGCCAGGGCGACGCCATCAGTGAAACCTGGCTGTACCAGTATTTCCCTCCGGCGCCGGATAAACGTCAGTACGTTGACGACAGGGTAATGCGTTAACCCTTGTGGGATTGTGCCGGGTGGCGGCTTCGCCTTACCCGGCCTACAGTTTCGAAACGTAGGCCGGGTAAGCGCTAGCGCCACCCGGCAATTGAGAGGCACCATGTCTTCAGAAATCATCCCCGTCACCCAGGATATCGAACTTCGCGCCGTCGAAGAGCGCTACACCGCCGACCTGCACAATCTCGTTGTTAAAAACAGAGCCTTTCTGCAAACAGCCTTTGACTGGGCGCAGCACGTGGGCAGCGAAGAGGATACCCGCCGCAACGTGCAGAGCAACCAGATGCTTCACCAGCGCGGCTACGCCAAAATGTTTCTGATCTTCAAGGATGATGCGCTGGTTGGCGTCCTGTCGTTCAACACGATTGAACCGACCAACAAAGCCGGCTACATCGGCTACTGGCTGGATGAAGCCCACCAGGGTCAGGGCATTCTCTCTCAGTCACTGCAGGCGTTTATGCGCTACTACGCTGAACGCGGTGAGATCCGCCGTTTTGTGATCAAGTGTCGGGTGGCGAATCAGCAAAGCAACAGCGTTGCCGTGCGCAACGGTTTTACGCTGGAAGGCTGCCTGCGGGAAGCGGAATACCTGAATGGCCGCTTTGACGACGTGAATATCTACGGCAGGATTTATACCCTATAACGCACCCAGCAGCGGCGTGCGGGTGATGCGCTGGTCGCCGTTTATCACTTTTTCGCCGCGCAGATGAATGCTCTCGCCAGCAAACGCTTCTATGACCGCATCGTCGGTGATTTCAACCCGATGCTCGATAAGCACGTCCCCGCTGATTCGCGCGCGCCCCTGGATCACCACTTTATCATCCAGCATGATCGGCCCGCCGCGCAGCCATGCCTGACCGCCAATCAGGACGTGATGCTTGATGACGCAGTTGCCTTCAACCACGGCATTCTCCGCAATCTGCGAGCTGTAGCGCACCGTCGGGATGGCATCGTCGTCGAAACCGGCTATCACGCGGGCGTTGCCGTAGACTTTCGCGCAGTCGCACACCCAGACGTTGTTGAGTTCGTTACCCTCCAGGATCGCGTTGTCGAAGACTTCGGCCCGGTGTTCAACGAAGGCAAAATTAACCATCGCCTCGCCGTAGATTTGCGCCTGGTGCACAATGCGCGACTGGCTCACCGTCGCCTTATCGTAGATTTGCAGAATCTGTTCATGGTCCGGCGTCAGCCCTTTGGCAGCAATGACCACGCTGTGATGCAGCACGCGCGCGTCGCCGTAGATATGGCACTCGCCCCGTACGCAGGATTGCTGAATAGTGACATTGTCACTTATTCGCGCCCCGTGACTGACCTCCGCGCCGTCCAGCCAGCAGCTGTCGCCGATATGCGCGTCATGGCTAATGATGCATGGAAGGGTAAGACGCGCGTTGCCGGATACGGTTGCCCCGGCGAACACCACGCTGTTTTCATCGTAGATCCAGCAGTCGCCGTCCTGTGCGAGGGCGCGCTCATCGTCAATCCAGCCGCCTCTCGTGCCGACCGTCACGTCGTTAAAGTCCGCCGTGGCGATGATCTGCCGCAGCGTGGCGGCGTGGGTGGTTTCGCCGTTTTTCCATTGCCAGAGGCGGGTTTCATCGCTGAGCCGGTACTTTTTCATCGTTTGATCTCTGGTAAGCATCTCAACTAAACGTAGCAAATTTTCGGCTTTTCGTTTTGCTGGCATCCGCTGCAGAAACCGCTTAAAATGGCATTTAAAATACATTTTAAAAATTAAAATAAATGAATAAATTTAACAAACCCCAACAGGTACTTAACTTGCCCGCAGGGTATTTTGGCATGGTGCTTGGCATCATCGGGATGGGTTTCGCCTGGCGATACGCCAGCACCCTCTGGCCAGTGACGCGTTGGCCGGGTGAGGGCCTCGTAGCCCTTGCGGTGATATGCTGGTTTCTTTTAACGGTCGCGTTTGTGATGCGTGCGATCCGTTTCCCCCGCAGCGTGCTGGCAGAGATGCGACACCCGGTGATGAGCAGTTTTGTCAGCCTTTTCCCGGCCACCACGATGCTGGTCGCCATCGGCTTTGTCCCCTGGTTTCGCGCGGTGTCACTGGCATTGTTTGGCATTGGCGTGGTGGTGCAGCTTGCATACTCCGCCTGGCAAAGCGCCGGGTTATGGCGCGGGAAACATCCGCAAGAGGCGACCACGCCTGGATTATATCTGCCTACGGTGGCGAATAATTTTATCAGCGCGATGGCATGCGGTGCCTTGGGCTTCAACGATGCAGGGTTAGTCTTCCTTGGCGCGGGCGTCTTTTCCTGGCTCAGCCTGGAACCGGTTATTCTTCAGCGTCTTCGTAGTGCAGGAGAACTGCCCTCCGCACTGCGTACTTCATTGGGTATTCAACTGGCGCCCGCGCTGGTGGCATGTAGCGCCTGGTTCAGCGTAAATGGCGGTCAGGCAGATACGTTTGCGAAAATGCTGTTCGGCTATGGTCTGCTGCAGCTGCTATTTATGCTCCGCCTGATGCCATGGTATTTGTCCCAGCCGTTCAATGCCTCATTCTGGAGTTTTTCCTTTGGCGTATCGGCCCTGGCAACCACGGGTCTGCATCTGGGACAAAGCAGTCCGACGGGCTTTTTTCACGCCATTGCCGTGCCGCTGTTTATCTTCACCAACGCGATTATTGGGTGGCTGTTGGTGCGTACATTGATTCTGCTGCTTCAGGGCAAACTTCTGGTTCGTGCTGATAAAGCGCAGCTTATGCAATCCGAGGAACAATAATGACCGTCGATGAGAATTACTTCACTGAGAAATATGGCTTAACGCGTACCCATTCAGAAGTGCTGTACAGCGCAGAGATCGTGAAACCCGGTAAAACGCTGGATCTGGGCTGCGGCAACGGCCGTAACAGCCTTTATCTTGCAGCCAACGGCTACGAAGTCACCGCGTGGGACAAGAACCCGATGAGCATCGACAATATCGAGCGCATCAAGGCGGAAGAAGGGATCGCTAATCTGCATACCGTGATTAAGGATCTGAACAACCTGAGCTTTGACGGCCAGTACGATTTTATTCTCTCCACCGTGGTGCTGATGTTCCTGGAGGCAAAAACCATCCCGGGCCTTATCGCCAATATGCAGCGCTGCACGACGCCGGGCGGTTACAATCTGATCGTTGCCGCCATGGATACGGCAGACTACCCCTGCACGGTCGGCTTCCCGTTTGCGTTCAGGAGCGGTGAGCTGAGCAACTACTATGAAGGCTGGCAGTTGCTCAAATACAACGAAGACGTTGGCGAACTGCACCGCACCGATGAAAACGGCAACCGCATCAAGCTGCGCTTTGCCACGATGCTGGCACGCAAGCCCGCTTAACGGGCGGCGAGCAGGCAGATCTGCAGGGCAGTCTTATAAGACGCCTCAAACGACGACAGCGGCAGGAATTCAAACTTCGAGTGGAAGTTATGCGCCCCGGTGAAGAAGTTCGGGGTGAGTAGCCCTTTAGCCGAGAGCGCCGCGCCGTCGGTGCCGCCGCGCATCGGCGTCGGTTTCGGCGTGATGCCGAGCGATTCCATCGCCTCGAACATCAGATCGATGGCGCGTCGGTCTTCGCCAATCGCATTGCTGATATTGCTGTAGGTATCTTCAATGCGATAGTCCACGCTGGCCGTCGGATATTGGGCGGCAATCAGCGCGGCCACGTCGGCAATCTGCTGCTTGCGCGCGGCAAAGCGCTCCTTGTCAAAGTCGCGGATATTGGCCTTAAGAACGGCCTCGTTCTGTCCGGCCTGAATGCCGTTAAACCAGATATAGCCTTCACGTCCCTCGGTGCACTCGGGCGTTTGCTGGCGGTCAAAATGGCTGATGTAGTCAGTCGCCATCAGCAGGGGATTCACCAGCACGCCTTTCGCGGACATCGGATGCGCCGTCACGCCGGTAAAGCGGATTTCAGCGGCTGCCGCATTAAAGTTTTCGTAGACAATTTCCCCCAGCTCGCAGCAGTCGATAGTCCAGGCGAAGTCGACGTCAAAGCGCTTAAGATCGAGCGCTTTTGCACCGTTCAGGCCGATCTCTTCGTCAGGCACAAACGCCACGACGATATCCCCATGCTGATGTTCCGCCGTCAGGTTTTCCAGCACCGTCATGACCACCGTGACCGCCGATTTATTATCGGCACCCAATACGCTGGTTCCGTCGCTGAAAATAATCTCCTCGTTCGGATAAGCCAGAATTTCAGGGTGCTCCTCTACCCGCAGCCAGATGTCTTTCTCTTTATTCAGACAGAGATCTTCACCGGTAAACGTTAATATTTGTGGATGAATATCCGGTGAAAGTCCCACGTCGACGGTATCAATATGGGTAATAAAGCCGATGCGCGGCGCACCGGGCACGTTGCCTTTTTTTACCGCCGTTACCGTGGCAAATTCATCAATCACAATGTCGTCTAACCCCAGCTGTGCCAGCTCCTGCGCCAGCTCGCGCGCCATGTCGTGCTGGCCCGGCGTTGAGGGCAGGGTTTTGACTCTGGGATCGCTCTGGCTGGTGATCGCGAGATAGCGGAAAAAACGGTGCGTTAATTGTCTGGAAAGCGGCGAGCCCATAGTGATTTGTTCCTTATTTATTTTTCGGGTGTTTGCCACTTCACTTTAATGTTATTTATGAAATGGCAAAAGAATTAATTAGCCGTCGAATTAAAAAGACAGGAATAAATGATGACAAGCAAACTCACAACTATTGCGCTGGCGCTTGCGGCGCTCACGGTCAGTTCCGCCGTCGCCGCGAAAACGCTGGTGTATTGCTCCGAAGGATCGCCGGAAAACTTTAACCCTCAGCTATACACCTCGGGAACCAGCGTCGACGCCAGCGCCGTGCCGGTCTATAACCGTCTGGTCGATTTCAAACCCGGCACCACGGAGCTGGTGCCGAGCCTGGCGGAGCGCTGGGAGGTGAGCGACGACGGCAAGGTTTACACCTTCCATCTGCGTCAGGGCGTGAAGTTCCAGAGCAATAAATCCTTCACGCCGACCCGCGACTTTAACGCCGACGACGTGATCTTCTCGTTTATGCGCCAGAAAGACGTGAATCATCCCTACCACAACGTCTCTAACGGCAGCTACTCCAACTTCGAAAGCCTGGAGTTCGGCAGCCTGATAACCGCCATTGATAAAGTCGATGACCACACCGTGCGCTTTACCCTGGCGCACCCGGAAGCGCCGTTTGTCGCCGATCTGGCCTGGTATTTTGCCTCAATCCTTTCGGCGGAGTATGCCGACGCGATGCTGAAAGCGGGCACGCCGGAGAAGGTGGATATGGAGCCCATCGGCACCGGGCCGTTTAAGCTGGCGCAGTATCAGAAGGATTCCCGGATCCTGTTCACGGCGTTTGCCGACTACTGGCAGGGGAAATCGAAGCTGGACAGGCTGGTGTTTAGCATCACCCCGGATGCCTCCGTGCGTTTTGCCAAAATTGAGAAGAACGAATGTCAGGTGATGCCGTTCCCGAACCCGGCCGATCTGCCGCGCATGAAGGCCAATAAAGATATCAACCTGATGAGCAAAGCCGGGCTGAATACCGGCTTCCTGGCGTTCAACACGCAGAAGCCGCCGCTGGATAACGTGAAGGTCCGTCAGGCGCTGGCGATGGCCATCAACAAACCGGCCATTATTGACGCGGTGTTCCACGGTACCGGAACGGCGGCAAAGAACCTGCTGCCGCCGGGCGTCTGGAGCGCCGACAGCGAGCTTAAGGATTACGACTACGATCCTGAAAAAGCCAAAGCGCTGCTGAAAGAGGCCGGCTTTGCCAGCGGCGTCAGCATCGATTTATGGGCGATGCCGGTCCAGCGTCCCTATAACCCGAATGCGAAACGCATGGCGGAGATGATTCAGGCGGACTGGGCGAAAATTGGCGTACAGACCAAAATCGTTACCTACGAGTGGGGCGAATACCTTAAGCGTGTGAAGGGCGGGGAACATCAGGCTGCGCTGATGGGCTGGACGACCGCAACGGGCGATCCTGACAACTTCTTCGGCCCGCTGTTTACCTGCACCTCGGCAAACGGTGGATCAAATTCGGCGAAATGGTGCTATAAGCCGTTTGATAAGATCGTTGCTGAAGCCAAATCGATAACCGATCATGATAAACGGGTGGCGCTGTATAAACAGGCTCAGCAGATGATGCATGACCAGATGCCTGCGGTGATGATTGCGCATTCAACGATTTTCGAACCGGTGCGCAAGGAGGTGAAGGGCTATGAAATCGACCCGTTTGGCAAACATCTGTTCTGGCAAGTGGATATAAATCAGTAATTTTTCACTGCCCGGCATGCGTCCGGGCAATCTTTTTGCAATTTGTGCTCCCGGCATCATTTTTTGTCACAACAAACCCGCCAGACTTTTGCTATAACTTCAAATGCATACTTGCAGATAACATGGAAAACTATCATGCGTACTCAAACTTTTTTTAAAGTTGCAGTGCTTACTGGTCTGTTGGCGTTGGCGGGCTGTTCTTCAAAAGTCGCCGCTCCGGAACAATACTCCGGCTTTTTAAAAGATTATTCAGGCTTACAGCAAACGACCTCGGCGACGGGAAAACCAACGCTGCGTTGGGTCGATCCTTCGTATAACGAAGCCAATTACGACAGCATTCTCTGGACGCCAATTACCTATTATCCAACGCCAAAACCCACCACGCAAATTGGGCAAAAAACGCTTGATGAGTTGTTGAATTACACCAATAACAAAATGAAAACGGCGATTGGTACGCGTAAGCCAGTTGTGACCACGCCGGGTAAACACAGCCTGATTTTCCGAGGCGCGATTACCGGGGTGAGTTCGCAGAAAGAGGGGCTTCAGTTCTATGAAGTGGTGCCTGTTGCGCTGGTGGTTGCCGGGACGCAGATGGCAACCGGACACCGCACCATGGATACGCATCTCTTCTTTGAAGGCGAGCTGATCGATGCGGCCACCAACAAACCGGTCATGAAGGTGGTACGTAAAGGCGAAGGTAAAGAGCTGAATAACGAAAACACACCAATGACCTTTGCGACGCTGAAGCAGGTTGTTGATGACATGGCGACGGACGCCACCATGTTTGATGTGAAAAAGACCGCGAAATAAAATAAAATGGCCTGCGTAATGCAGGCCGTTTTATTTATGCCATTCGTAAGCGTCTGAACCAGGTTTCCGGTTTGGTAAACATCACCATATTTCCTCCCAGAATCAGCACTAATCCCACGATACCGTTGACATGCCAGACGTAGCCTTCATAGACCGTGGAGATGGAGAGCGCCACCAGCGGGAAGAGCAGCGTACTGTAGGCCGCTTTGCCCGGGCCAATACGTCCCACCAGCGTGAAGTAGGCGCCAAAGGCAATCACCGAGCCAAACAGGGCCAGATACACCAGCGCGCCGAGATAGCTCACCGTCCATTCCGGTACAAAGCTATCGCCTCTGAACAGCGCAATGCAGCCCATCACCAGCGTGCCATAGAGCATCGCCCAGGCGTTGGTGGTCATGGTTTCCAGGCCTCTGCGCTGATGGCGCATGCTGATCATATTACCCAGCGAGAACCCATACGTGCCGAGTGCGGAAAGGCCAATGCCCGTCAGGAGTGACGCGCTCCAGCCGCTGGCCAGCAGATCGTCCCAGAAGAGGGTGACAATCCCGACCAGCCCCAGCGCCGCCGCCGTCCAGAAACGCGCGGGCGGGCGCTGGCCGAAGAAAATAAAGCTGTTAATGGCGTTATAGAGTACCGCCATGGAGAAGATCACCGACTCCAGCCCGGTATTGATATGGGCCGCTGCCGTGTAAAAACACCAGAAGTTAAAGCAGAAAACACAGCATCCCTGAAGCAGGCAAAAAAGATGATCCCGAAGCGCCAGCGTGCGCAGGCGACGCAGGGCGAGTAACACCACCATCATGGTGAGGCTGGCGACGGCGAAGCGCCAGAAGATCGACACCGGCGCCGCGACGGGGCCCTGCTGCAGGAAAATCGCAATCCAGGTGGTTCCCCAGATAATGACCACGAGTCCGTATAATAATGCGTTCATAGTTGTCTCTTCTTAAACCGCGGAAGCCCGCAGTATGACGCTGAGATGCGTAACGGGCTTTCACCCGCTTGCGGCAGACTTGCAAAATCTTGCGCTTTTTTCTTCTGGAGGGACTGGCAACGGGCGGCAACTCTTCTTAGACTGATATTCCGATTCTTCACGCGCTAACGGTTATGTCTCACGCTTACGATACCTTTGAAACGCTTTGCCAACAGAATGCAGTCCTGCGGGAAACCGTCTCGCTGAATTCGGGTATTCAGCTGGCCGCGTGGTACAACAAGCACGACACGATCACCGTAAAGAGCAACCATCATACCCTCAGCCTGTACGTGGCGGACGGCTACGAAAGCTATCAAAAAACGCCGGGCGGCTGGAAGAACGGCGGGGGGCCGGACCGTTTCTGCCTGATGCCCAAAGAGAGCGAATCGACGTGGGATATCCGCGATGACCTGTCGTTTGTGCATCTCTACTGCACCGATGAACACCTGCGCGACGTGGGAGAAAAAATCTGGGATAAGCGGCCGCTTTCGCTGACCCTGGACGAGCGTATTTTTGGCAGCGACCCGAAGATCACCACGCTGTATCGCCAGTTTTTACTGGGCTGTGACTGGCAGCAGCACGCCAACCAGCTCACCCTGAGCACGGCCTCCACGCTGCTGCTGACCCATCTGCTGCAAAACTACTCAAACGTGCAGTGGAAGCTGCCGGTCGTTACGGGAGGGTTGTCCCCGTTCGTGCTGCGCAACGTCCTCGCCTTTATCGAAGAGAACCTGGGGCAGCCCCTGACGCTGGCCGAGCTGGCGGCGCAGGCCGCCCTCAGCGAATACCATTTTGCCCGCATGTTCCGCCAGTCGACGGGGCTGGCGCCGCACCAGTACGTGATGCACAGGCGAATTGTCAAGGCGAAAGAGCTGGTGCAGCATACCTCCATGCCACTGACGGACATTGCGCTGGCCTGCGGCTTTAACTCCGCCAGCCACTTCAGCAACCGCTTTCGCAGCGCGACGGGCATGACGCCGTCGCAGCTACGCGCGGCGAGCGCGTGAAAACAGGGCGTAACATACCCCGCCCAGCACCAGCCCCCAGAACGCCGAACCGATGCCCAGGATCGTGACGCCGCTTGCGGTCGTCAGAAACGTGACGATGGCCGCGTCGCGCTCCGCTTCGTGACTCAGCGCCTGGTATAAACTCCCGCTGATGGTGCCCAGCAGCGCCAGACCGGCGAGCGTCTGGATCCAGCTGAGCGGCAGGGCGGCCATCAGCCCGGTAATGGAGCCACCGAAAATTCCCGCCAGCAGATAAAACCCGCCGGCTGCGATGGCTGCCAGCCAGCGTTTTTCCGCGTCCGGATGTGCATCCGGGCTTTGACAAATGGCGGCAGTAATGGCCGCAATGCAGATAGAAAAGACGCCAAACGGAGAAAACAGCAGCGCCAGTCCACCCGTCACGATGATGAGCGGTGAGGCCGCCAGCGGGTAGCCGGAGGCTTTCATGGTGGCGAAACCCGGTGCATTTTGCGAGGCCATGGTCACGAGGAAGAAGGGCAAGCCAATACTCACCAGGCTGGTGAAGGTGAAGTCAGGCGCAATAAATTCGGGCATCACCAGAGAAAGGGTGAGCTTATCCGTGACAACGTCACCACCGGCCCAGGCCACGATACCGCCCACCAGCAGCGTGACCACGATGGCATAGCGCGGCGACAGCGCTTTTGCGATCAGCCATGCCGCAATCATGCTGCCGCACAGCAGAAAGTGCCCCTCAAGATGCGCAAACGCGTGCAGGCCAAACTGCAGCAGTACCCCGGCGAGCATGGCGGCAGCAAGCGAATGGGGGATCAGCGTCATCAGACGGGCGAAAAGCCCGGTGATGCCGCAGAGCAAAATTAGCGCGTTGGCAAAGATGAACACGCCGATGGTTTCCGCCAGCGTGACGCCGTGCAGGCTGGTGGCGAGCAGCGCCGCGCCGGGCGTCGACCAGGCGGTCAGCACGGGCGCTTTGTACCACCAGGAAAGCACCAGCGTGCTGACGCCCATCCCAATCCCCAGTGCGGTCATCCAGCCTGCGATCTGCTGCGCGCTGGCGCCAGCCGCGGCGGCGGCCTGCCAGATGATGGCGGCCGAGCTGGCGTAACCCACGAGAACGGCGACAAATCCAGCCAGTACGACCGGAACAAGATGAGAGGAAGGGCGCATGAAAACTCCGTTGTGCGTTATAACGTCCGGGGTAAGGTAACACTGTGCGTTATAGCGTACAAGTGGTATGCTCGTCGTCAGGAGGAAATATGGACATCACACAACACCTTGCAGCAACACTGAAAACATTACGCCAGGCACGGGGCTGGAGCCTGTCGAAACTGGCGGACGAAACCGGCGTATCAAAGGCCATGCTCGGGCAAATCGAGCGAAATGAATCCAGCCCCACGGTGTCGACGCTGTGGAAAATTGCCACGGGACTGAACGTGCCGTTTTCCGCCTTCATCACGCCGGAGGCGGACCGGCAGGCGGTGTTTGACCCGCAGCAGCAGGCGATGGTCGTCAAGCCGCTCTTTCCGTGGGACGAGGCGCTCCGGTTTGATTATTTCTCCATTACCCTGGCCCCCGGCGCCCTGAGTGAATCCACGCCGCATGAGGCGGGGGTGATTGAACATGTGGTGGTGGTCAGCGGCGAGCTGGAGATGAAGCTCGAGGGCAAATGGCAGACGATTTCTGCCGATTCCGGCGTCCGTTTTGCCGGCGATAAACCGCACGCCTACCGCAACAGCAGCGACCGGACGGTGCATTTTCACTCCCTCATTCATTATCCCCGCTGAGGCTACGCAAAACTGTTTCGCTGACGCAGACTTCTGACTACAATAGCCGCCATTTTGACCATAACGGATAACGACGAAGTATGCGCCTGCAATCCCATCATCTTGAACTTTTAAGCCCGGCCCGTGACGCCGCCATTGCCCGTGAAGCGATCCTTCATGGCGCAGATGCCGTCTACATTGGCGGCCCGGGCTTCGGTGCCCGCCATAACGCCAGCAACAGCCTGAGCGATATTGCTGAGCTGGTGCCGTTCGCCCACCGTTTCGGGGCGAAGGTGTTCGTCACCCTGAACACCATTCTTCATGATGATGAGCTGGAGCCTGCGCAACGTCTGATTACCGATCTCTATCAGGCCGGGGTGGATGCCCTGATCGTTCAGGATATGGGCGTGCTGGAGCTGGATATTCCGCCCATTGAGCTGCACGCCAGTACCCAGTGTGATATCCGCACGGTAGAGAAGGCGAAGTTCCTCTCCGACGTCGGCTTTTCGCAGATCGTTCTGGCGCGCGAGCTGAACCTGAATCAAATCCGCGATATTCACCAGGCGACAGACGCGACGATTGAATTCTTCATCCACGGCGCGCTGTGCGTGGCCTATTCCGGCCAGTGCAATATTTCCCACGCGCAGACGGGCCGCAGCGCCAACCGCGGCGACTGCTCTCAGGCCTGCCGTCTGCCGTATACCCTGAAAGACGATCAGGGCCGCGTGGTGGCATTTGAAAAACACCTGCTCTCGATGAAGGATAACGACCAGACCGCCAACCTGGGCGCGCTGATCGACGCGGGCGTGCGTTCCTTCAAGATTGAAGGGCGCTATAAAGATATGAGCTACGTGAAGAATATCACCGCGCACTATCGCCAGATGCTGGACGCCATCATCGAAGATCGCGGTGACCTGGCGCGCGCGTCGGCCGGTCGTACCGAGCATTTCTTTATTCCGTCGACGGACAAAACGTTCCACCGCGGCAGCACGGACTATTTCGTGAATGCCCGTAAAGGGGATATCGGCGCGTTTGACTCACCGAAGTTTATCGGTTTGCCGGTGGGTGAAGTGCTGAAAGTGGCGAAAGATCACCTTGATGTTGCGGTGACGGAACCGCTGGCGAACGGCGATGGCCTTAACGTGATGATTAAGCGTGAGGTCGTGGGCTTCCGCGCTAACACGGTCGAGAAAACCGGGGAGAACCGCTACCGCGTATGGCCGAATGAAATGCCGGCCGATCTCTACAAGGCACGGCCGAACGCGGCGCTTAACCGTAACCTCGATCATAACTGGCAGCAGGCGCTGCTGAAAACCTCCAGCGAGCGTCGTATCGCGGTGGATATTGAACTGGGCGGCTGGGAAGAGCAGCTGATTCTGACCATGACCTGTGAAGACGGCATCAGCGTAACGCATACGCTTGATGGCCTGTTCGAGGTGGCAAACAACGCGGAGAAAGCGCGCAACAGCCTGAAGGATGGCGTCGCGAAGCTGGGGCAGACGATTTACTACGCCCGCAACGTTGAGGTCAATCTGCCGGATGCCCTCTTTGTGCCGAACAGTTTGCTCAACCAGTTCCGCCGTGAAACCGCCGAGATGCTGGATGACGCGCGCCTGGCGAACTACCCGCGCGCTAGCCGTAAAGCGGAAACCGTTCCTGCGCCCGTCTACCCGGATACGCATTTATCCTTCCTCGCCAACGTCTACAACCATAAAGCGCGTGAATTCTATCATCGCCACGGCGTGCAGCTGATCGACGCGGCTTATGAGGCGCATGAAGAGAAGGGCGATGTGCCGGTGATGATCACCAAACACTGCCTTCGTTTCGCGTTTAACCTGTGTCCTAAGCAGGCGAAAGGCAACATCAAGAGCTGGAAGGCCACGCCTATGCAGCTCGTAAACGGTGACGAAGTGCTGACCCTCAAATTTGACTGCCGTCCCTGCGAAATGCATGTGATTGGCAAGATGAAAAACCACATCTTCAAAATGCCGCAGCCCGGCAGTATTGTGGCGTCCGTCAGTCCGGACGATCTGATGAAAACCCTGCCAAAACGCAAGGGCAGCTAACTACCGAACGTGCGTGTCCGGTTTGCGCGATTTCTGCCACAGGTGGTGTTCGCGCAAACCCTCCGCCGACTCCTCCGCCGCGCTTCGCAATTCATCGCTATCGGCTTCATGACGCAGCTGATGATCCACATTCTTTACCCACAGATATTCATGTCCTTTGTGCCCGGCCATAAGCTGGCCCGAAAAGAGGGCACAGATAAGCATCACGAGAGATAAACCTTTTTTAACCATGAGGTCACCGCCGAATAACGTTGCGGCTTAATGATGCCGATTATTTATTATTGTTATTATTCAAATATTCAAACTAGCGCAAAGAGAATGTCAAATAATGTACGTTCATAATAAGGCTTAAGACTTTTCCTAAAGTACATATATGTATGGTAAATGTTCCATTTCTGGACCAAAGTTGGATATTTGCATTAAGGACAAATCCTATATAATAGAGAATCTCTGGCTAAGGAATGGGTCATTACTAAATGAAAAAAATAATAGCACTTGCGCTTCTGGCGGTTGCGATCGGGGCTGTTGTGGGAATTCGTTATGCAGCTAATGACGAACCAGAATATATTCAATCAGCAGAAATTCGCGTTGGTTCCTATTTAACCAGCGACTATGGCGTTGTTGCCTGCGGCAGCAAAAAAGTTAACGATCTGCGCTGGGAATTAGATTGTACTCATCAAGAGGGAGGAAAAACATTCCAGTTTGCGGTGTTTCCCTCTGAAAATGCACCTTATGGCGTAGCGCGATCCTTTTATCTTGAAGCCATTAATGATGATGCAAAACAGAGCGCTGAACAGGGGCTTATGCGTTATTTGCAGATCAATACCCATGCAGGTTAATAAAACTGTTTAACCTTCGTTAAGACAACGAGTGTTAGGTTGTATGGGATCCGCAGTCCGGCCATGGAGTGTCGGGACGTAGAGACCAAAATACAAATCTATCCATGCAAGCATTTACCGCCATTTTTTGGCGGTTTTTTTTTGCGCATAACGTAGCGGTGTTGGCCGTGGGGTTATGGCGTCACCCGATAGTGCGACTGCACCAGACCCGAAGGAAAGCTGCGGCTGGAGACCAGCGTCAAATCGATATCCCCGGGAAGGGCGCCAAACAGCGATTTTCCCGAACCGAGCAGGACAGGAACGGTTGTGATCACCATATCGGCCACCAGTCCTTCTCGCAGGAACGACTGTATGACTTGCCCACCATCGAGATAGACGCGACGGGCGTTCTGCCTCGCCAGATCGTCGAGCACCTCCTTTGGCGTGCGGCCGGAAAACTGTACTTTGCCCCTCAGCGCGTCGGGTACGGGCGTGTCGGCCAGCTGTCGGGAGAGCACCAGCACGGGCCTGTCATAAGGCCATGTCTCAAAGGTCCGCACCTTCTCATAGCTCCCCCGGCCCATCACGATCCAGTCTTTGTCCGCGATGAAAGCCGTGTAGCCATGATCCTCATTCGGGTCATCGCGCTGCAGCAGCCAGTCGATATCATCATTGTGTCGGGCGATGTAGCCATCAAGACTGGTTGCAATAAAAACGTGTGTGGTGACCATCAGGTTCTCCGTATTCCAGCGAAACCAAAAGACTGACGCCTCAGCGGGCAGTACCGGCATGAGAAAATTGTTTACGGTACTGGGCCGGGGAAATCGCGAACTGCTGGCGAAAATGATGACGCAGCGTCGATGCCTGACCAAACCCGGTCTGTTCCGCGATGCTGTCGATGCTTAAACGACTGCTTTCCAGATAATCTTTCGCCCGCAGCAGGCGCTCATTGAGTAACCAGCGGGCAGGCGTCGTTCCCGTTGCCGCTTCGAAGCGACGCAGAAACGTGCGCTGACTCATACCGACACGACGCGCCAGCGAGTCGACGCTGTGCGGCTCGGTGAGGTGCGTGTGCAGAAAATCAAACAGCTGACCAAGGCGCTGGCTTTCCCGCAGCTGCGCCACCGGGCGGCTCAGCTGTTGCGGCTGAGATCCATCCCGGTGAGGGGGAATGACAAGCCGCCTCGCCACGCTGTTGGCGGTTTCCATCCCGAAATCCCGACGCACCACGTGCAGACAGAGATCGATCCCCGCCGCGCTGCCTGCGGAAGTCAGGATCTCGCCTTCGTCCTGATAGAGCACATCCTCGACCACGTCGATGTCAGGGTAGCGGGCTTTAAGCGTCTCAATGTAGCGCCAGTGCGTCGTGGCTTTGCGTCCGTTGAGCAGACCGGAGGCGGCCAGCACAAACACGCCCGAGCAGATGGAGAGTAGCTGACAGCCCCGCGCGCTGGCCTGACGTAATGCGTTGCAGAGCGCGTCCGGGACCGGCGAGTCCACCCCCCGCCAGCCCGGTACCACGATCAGATCGGCAGACGCAAGCAGGGAGAGATCGCCATCGGTAATGATGCGGATCCCGCCTGTCGCCCGAAGCTCACCGTCATCAACGCTTGCCACGGCAAAACGATACCAGTCGTCACCCAGCTCGGGCCGCGGCAGGCCGAAGATTTCCACCGCCACCCCAAACTCAAAGGTACACAGACCGTCATACGCCAGCACCACCACCTTCGGGCGGGCAATCTGTCTTAACGTTGTCATCTTTTTGCTGTTTTCTGGCATAAGCGAGCGCATTCATGAGCTGAATTTGTGGATAGAGTAGTGTTAACACAAACGCCAAAGATGAGGAAGGATCATGAGCTATGTTACTGAATTTCCGGCTGCCGAACCGCAGGAAGCCGTTACCCATTTTCTGCGTCGCCTGAGCGTCGAAACTGACTGCGCCGATGTGCATCATGCCATCACGCATAACGAGCAGGACTTTGTTTTGCTGCACGTGGTGGGGAGCCCGGAGCAGTTTGCCCGTCGCCATGTGCCGGGCGCTCTGCATATGCCGTGGAGCCAGATGACCGCTGAGCGCATGGCCCAATGGCCTGAAGGGACGCTGTTTGTCGTCTACTGCGCAGGGCCGCACTGTAACGGCGCGGACAGAGCCGCGCTGAAGCTGGCCCGTCTCGGGCTGCCGGTCAAAATCATGCTCGGTGGGATCACCGGCTGGGAAGATGAACGCTACGCGTTTGCCAGCGAGGCGTCCGTCGCCGCGCTGTGAAGATGAATTTTTTTCAACATACGTGAAATTTTCTCGTTTGCCGGCACCGGTGAGGTATGACATTGTTTTTGGACATTTAGACATCCAGAAGTCTAAAACTTCAAATAATGAATTATCACTGCGGGCAATTATCGCCGGCAGACTGAGGAGATTGCCATGCAACGACACCACGCCCCGTACCGCGCCGACGTAGTCGGCAGTTTTTTACGCCCGGATGCCATCAAGCAGGCTCGCCTGAAATTTGCCAGCGGCGAGATTGATGCCGGACAGCTTCGCGCGGTGGAGGACGAGGCCATTCGCCACGTCGTCGAGCAGCAGTGTGCGTGCGGCCTGCATGTGGTGACCGACGGTGAGTTTCGCCGTGCCTGGTGGCACTTCGACTTCTTCGACGGTCTTCAGGGCGTTGAGCGTTACGATTCCCAGCAGGGCATCCAGTTTAACGGCGTGCAAACCAAAGCCCACGGCGTGCGCGTTACCGGCAAGCTGGGCTTTGGCGAGCACCCGATGCTGGACGATTTCCGCTATCTGAAAAGCATCAGCGGTAACGCCCAGCCAAAAATGACCATTCCGAGCCCAAGCGTGCTGCACTTCCGCGGCGGTCGCAAAGATATTGATGCGACCGTGTATCCGGACCTTGACGTCTATTTCGATGACCTGGCGACCACGTGGCGCGATGCCATCCGGGCCTTCTACGACGCGGGCTGCCGTTATCTGCAGCTGGATGACACCGTCTGGGCCTATCTCTGTTCGGACGACCAGCGCCGTCAGATCCGCGAGCGCGGCGACGACGCCGATGAGCTGGCGCGCATCTATGCCCGCGTGCTGAACAAGGCGCTGGAGGGCAAGCCGGACGATCTGACCATCGGACTGCACGTCTGTCGCGGCAATTTCCGTTCCACCTGGATTTCCGAGGGCGGCTACGAGCCGGTAGCGGAAGTGCTGTTCGGAACGGTCAACGTTGACGCCTTCTTCCTCGAATATGATAACGACCGCAGCGGGGATTTCGCGCCCCTGCGCTTTGTTCGCCCGGGCAAACAGCAGGTGGTGTTGGGTCTTATCACTACAAAAAACGGCGAGCTGGAGAATCCGGAGGGAATTAAAGCCCGTCTCGAAGAGGCGGCGAAATACGTGGCGAAAGAGCAGATTTGCCTCAGCCCGCAGTGCGGTTTTGCCTCGACCGAAGAGGGCAACAGCCTGAGCGAAGCCCAGCAGTGGGACAAAGTCCGGCTGGTCACGCAGATCGCCAGCGAAGTCTGGTAACCCCGTTATACGGCGCTGCATTATAAAAGTGCAGCGCTGTACCATTCTGAGTCGTTCTCTTTACATCCGGCGTTCCCCTCCCAGAAATAGCGCTATCTCCATTCTGGCACTCTTTTTGCTCCTGCTTCGCTGACACTTTTTTTTCCGCGTCCACGCCTTACCGGACGTTTTCGCACAGCGTTCTTTTTCAGGAGTGAAAATATGCAGCGTCGTACCTTATTAAAAGCTTTTGCGTTATCCGCGTCCGTCGTGGCGATGGGGATGAGTTTTGGCGCGCAGGCGGCCGATACCATCAAGGTGGGGATCATGCATTCGCTGTCCGGCACCATGGCCATCTCCGAAACCCCGCTGAAAGACGTCGCGCTGATGACCATCGATGAGATCAACGCCAAAGGCGGCGTGCTGGGCAAGAAGCTGGAGCCGGTGGTGGTGGATCCGGCCTCAAACTGGCCGCTGTTTGCCGAGAAGGCGCGTCAGCTGCTGAGCCAGGATAAAGTGGCGGTGGTGTTCGGCTGTTGGACGTCGGTGTCGCGCAAATCCGTACTGCCGGTGTTTGAGGAGCTGAACGGCCTGCTGTTCTATCCGGTGCAGTATGAAGGCGAGGAAATGTCGCCAAACGTCTTCTATACCGGCGCGGCGCCGAACCAGCAGGCCATCCCGGCGGTGGAATACCTGATGAGTGAAGACGGCGGCGCGGCGAAGCGCTTCTTCCTGCTGGGTACCGATTACGTCTATCCGCGCACCACCAACAAGATCCTGCGCGCGTTCCTGCATTCGAAAGGGGTGGAGGATAAGGATATCGAAGAGGTTTACACCCCGTTTGGCCATAGCGACTACCAGACCATCGTTGCCAACATCAAGAAATTCTCCGCGGGCGGCAAAACCGCCGTGGTGTCGACCATCAACGGCGACTCCAACGTGCCGTTCTACAAAGAGCTGGCTAACCAGGGGCTGAAGGCGACGGACGTGCCGGTGGTGGCGTTCTCCGTGGGGGAAGAAGAGCTGCGCGGGATCGACACCAAACCGCTGGTGGGTAACCTGGCAGCCTGGAACTACTTTGAGTCCGTGGATAACCCGACTAACCAGGCGTTTGTAGCGGATTACAAAGCCTATGCGAAGGCGCACAAGCTGCCGAACGCCGATACCGTCGTAACTAACGATCCGATGGAAGCCACCTACGTAGGTATTCACATGTGGGCGCAGGCGGTGGAAAAAGCGGGCACTACCGATGTGGACAAAGTGCGTGCGGCGATGGCCGGTCAGTCCTTTAAGGCGCCGTCAGGCTTTACGCTCACCATGGATGCCACCAACCATCATCTGCACAAGCCGGTCATGATCGGTGAAATCGAAGGCAACGGTCAGTTTAACGTGGTGTGGCAGACCGAACAGCCGGTACGCGCCCAGCCGTGGAGTCCGTTCATCGCCGGGAATGACAAAAAGCCCGACCAGCCGATGAAAGCCGCCAGCAACTAAGCCATCGCCGCAGGGAGAAACGTCATGAACGCCATGCGCCTGTTCATCGCTCTTGTATGGCTTTCCGGACTGCTGCCAGGGATGGTGCAGGCATCGGATGCCGATCGTTTTGTTGCCGCCAGCCGCAGCCAGCAGGCGGATTTGTTGACGCAGTGGGCCGCCGCGCCGGATGCGTCAAGACTGCCGCTCCTTGAGGCGCTACAAAAGGAAAATCTCTACGTCGATACGCAAAAGCACGCCTTTGCACAACGCGATGGCAACGTCATCCCGCTGGGGGACAGTCAGACGGCAGAGGGCCCAACCAAAGCCGTGCGCCTGACGAACCGGCTGCGCGTGCTGGCAGCAACCGCCATCGCCACGCATCAGCTGGTGAGTGACAGTGTCACCGAAAGGCGGGCGGCGGCGCGTCAGCTGCAGCGCGATGCCCGGCCCGACATGCTCGCTTTTCTGGAAAAGCGTGTGAACGATGAGACGGACGCCGTGGCGCGTCAGGCGCTGCTGCTGGCGGTCGCGAATCTCCAGCTGGCCAGCCCGCAGGCCGAGGTGCGCCGCAAGGCCGTCGAATTGTTAGGCCAGTCAGACGATCCGGACGTGCAGTCCAGGCTTACCCCGTTTACCCAGCCGCAGACGGAGCCGGATAGCGCGGTGCGCGCGGCCGCAGAAAAGAGTCTTAGACAGATCCAACACCGCCTGATGTGGGGCGACCTGCTGGGCCAGGCGTTTATGGGGCTGTCCCTTGGGTCGGTGCTGCTGCTGGCCGCGCTGGGGCTGGCTATCACCTACGGCCTGCTGGGCGTGATTAACATGGCCCACGGCGAGATGCTGATGCTGGGGGCATATGCGACCTGGATGGTGCAGCAGGCGATGGCCGGGCTTGCGCCCCAGTGGCTGGCGCTCTATCCCGTTATCGCCTTGCCGGTCGCGTTCTGCCTCACGGCGGGCATTGGAATGGCGCTGGAGCGCACGGTGATCCGTCATCTGTACGGTCGTCCGCTGGAAACGCTGCTGGCGACGTGGGGCATCAGCCTGATGCTTATCCAGCTGGTGCGCATGACCTTTGGCGCCCAGAACCTGGAGGTGGCGAACCCGGCATGGCTCTCCGGCGGGGTGCAGGTTTTTGCCAACCTGACGCTGCCGTGGAACCGCATCGTGGTGCTGGGCTTCGTGCTGCTGGTGCTGTTCTTTACCTGGCTCATTCTGAATAAAACCCGTCTGGGGCTCAACGTGCGGGCGGTGACGCAAAACCGCAGCATGGCCGCCTGCTGCGGGGTACCGACAGGGCGCGTCGATATGCTGGCGTTCGGGCTTGGCTCCGGGATTGCGGGGTTAGGCGGCGTGGCGCTATCGCAGCTCGGTAACGTCGGGCCTGAGCTGGGCCAGGGCTATATCATCGACTCCTTCCTTGTGGTGGTGCTCGGAGGCGTAGGCCAGCTGGCAGGCAGCGTGGCCGCGGCGTTTGGGCTGGGGATCTTTAATAAAATCCTGGAACCACAGATGGGGGCGGTGCTGGGCAAGATCGTGATTCTGGTGGCGATCGTGCTGTTTATTCAGAAACGCCCGCAGGGGTTGTTTGCGCTGAAAGGGAGGGTGATTGACTGATGAGCCAGCCGCTGACCTTAACGCTGGCGCGCAAAGCGCCACGCACCACGCAGATAGCGTGCAGCCTGCTGGTGGTGTGTTTGCTGATACTGCCGTTTTTCGCCTTACTGCCTGCGACGCATCCGCTGGCGCTGTCGACCTGGATGCTGACGCTGATTGGCAAGATCCTCTGCTATGCCATCGTGGCGGTGGCGCTGGATCTGGTGTGGGGCTACGCCGGTATGCTGTCCCTTGGGCACGGCCTCTTCTTCGCCCTGGGCGGCTATGCGATGGGCATGTACCTGATGCGCCAGGCGGCAGGTGACGGTCTGCCCGCGTTTATGTCGTTTCTCTCCTGGAGCGAGCTGCCCTGGTTCTGGTGGGGCACCCAGCACTTTGCCTGGGCGCTGGTGCTGATTGTGCTGGTGCCGGGCCTGCTGGCGCTGGTGTTTGGCTGGTTTGCCTTCCGCTCGAAGATCAAAGGGGTCTATTTCTCGATTATGACCCAGGCGCTGACCTATGCCGGGATGCTGCTGTTCTTTCGCAACGAAACCGGGTTTGGCGGCAATAACGGCTTTACCGGTTTTACCACGCTGCTCGGGTTTTCGGTAACGGAAACGACCACCCGCATCGCGCTGTTCCTGGCGACCGTGCTGTTGCTGCTTCTGGCCCTGGGCACCGGGTTTGCGCTGGCGAAGAGCAAGTTTGGCCGCATCCTGACCGCCGTGCGCGACGCCGAAAACCGCCTGACCTTTTGCGGTTACGATCCGCGCGGGTTCAAGCTGCTGGTGTGGACGCTTTCTGCCGTGCTGTGCGGTCTGGCGGGGGCGCTGTACGTCCCACAGGTCGGCATTATTAACCCCGGTGAAATGTCGCCGACGAACTCGATAGAGGCCGCCATCTGGGTGGCGCTGGGCGGGCGCGGCACGCTGGTGGGGCCGGTGATTGGCGCAGCGCTGGTGAACGGGGCGAAAAGTTTCTTCACCGTCGCGATGCCGGAGTACTGGCAGCTGTTTCTGGGGCTGATTTTTATCGCCGTCACGCTGTTCTTGCCGCGCGGCGTCTACGGTCTGTTGCGTAAGGGAGAGAAATAATGCAGCCAACGGAAGGATTATTCACCCGCCAGCTACCCGGCGATCGCTACCGGGACCAGACTGACCCGGTGCTTCAGCTTGAATCCATTAACGTCAATTTTGATGGATTCCAGGCCCTGACCGATCTCTCGCTGAATATCGGCGTGGGCGAGCTGCGCTGCGTGATTGGCCCCAACGGTGCGGGTAAAACCACGCTGATGGACGTCATCACTGGCAAAACGCGGCCAAAGAGCGGCAGGGCGATTTACGATCAGTCCATCGACCTGACCGCGCTGGAGCCTGCGGCCATCGCCCGCCAGGGCATCGGGCGTAAATTCCAGAAGCCCACGGTTTTTGAAGCGCTGACGGTGTGGGAAAACCTGGAGATCGCCATGAAAACCGATAAATCCGTCTGGGCGAGCCTGCGGGCAAAACTCAACGGCGAGCAGCGTGACCGCATTGACGAGATGCTGGTTTTGCTGCGCCTTAGCGCGGAGCGCGACCGACGGGCCGGGCTGCTTTCCCACGGACAGAAACAGTTCCTGGAGATCGGCATGCTGCTGGTGCAGGACCCGCATCTGCTGCTGCTGGATGAACCCGCCGCCGGAATGACCGACGCGGAAACGGAATACACCGCAGAGCTGTTCAGAACGCTGGCGGGCAAGCACTCCCTGATGGTGGTGGAGCACGATATGGGCTTTGTTGAAACCATCGCCGACCATGTGACCGTGCTGCATCAGGGGCGGGTGCTCGCGGAAGGGTCGCTTCGCGACGTGCAGGCCAACGAGCAGGTGATTGAGGTCTATCTGGGACGTTAAGGAGAGGGAATGTTACAGGTCAACGAACTGAATCAGTATTACGGCGGCAGCCATATCCTGCGCGGCGTGAGCTTTGAGGCGGTCACCGGCGAAGTCACCTGCCTGCTGGGGCGCAACGGCGTGGGGAAAACCACGCTGCTGAAGTGTCTGATGGGGCTGATCCCGGCGAAAACCGGGGAGGTCATCTGGCAGGGGAAAACGATTACCCACAGCAAACCGCACCAGCGGGTGCAGTCTGGCGTGGCGTATGTCCCGCAGGGACGCGAGATTTTTCCGCGCCTGACCGTGGAGGAGAATCTCCTGCTGGGACTATCGCGGTTTTCCGCCCGCGAGGCGAAGCAGGTGCCGGAGGAGATCTGGCAGCTGTTCCCGGTGCTCAAAGAGATGAAGCACCGTCGCGGGGGCGATCTCTCGGGTGGTCAGCAGCAGCAGCTGGCGATTGGTCGCGCGCTGGCGAGTCGTCCGCGGCTGCTTATCCTGGATGAACCGACCGAAGGCATACAGCCTTCCGTTATTAAAGAGATCGGCCACGTGATCCGCACCCTGGCAAACAGAGGCGACATGGCGATCCTGCTTGTTGAGCAGTTTTACGACTTTGCCGCCGAGCTGGCCGACAGCTATTTGCTGATGTCCCGCGGCACCATTATTCAGCGCGGGCGGGGTGAAAATATGGAGCAGGAGGGCGTTCGCGGGCTGGTTGCGATCTGAAATGTTATAATATAACATCTTCATTCTTATAAAACGGAATGAGGGCGTTACTTTGGCTGCACATATTGGGAAATTTGCCATGACTCTGGGGGCGCTGCTGGTCAGCGGCCAGCTGTTTGCTCACTCGCACGGCCACCAGATGACCGAAGCAGAACAGAAAGCGGCGAACGGCGTGTTTGAGGATAAAGACGTGAAGGACAGAGCGCTGTCTGACTGGGACGGCACCTGGCAGTCGGTCTATCCGTTCCTGCTCGATGGTTCGCTGGATCCGGTCTTTAAGCAGAAAGCGCAGAAGGATAAAAGCAAATCCTTTGATGAGGTGAAAGCCTACTACCGCACGGGTTATGCGACGGACGTGGATGCCATCGGCATCGAAAATAACGTGATGGAGTTCCATCAGGGGAAAGCGGTCAGCCGCTGCCAGTACGATTACAGCGGCTACAAAATTCTGACCTACGCGTCAGGCAAGAAAGGCGTGCGCTATCTCTTTGAGTGCAAGGACGCCAGCAGCAAGGCGCCGAAGTTCGTCCAGTTCAGCGACCATACCATCGGCCCGAAGGCCTCTTCGCACTTCCATATTTTCATGGGCAATACCTCCCACGAGGCGCTGCTGAAAGAGATGGATAACTGGCCGACCTATTATCCGAACGAGATGTATAAAGAGCAGGTGGTGGAGGAGATGTTGCACCACTAGGTTTTTGCTTTTGCCGGGTGGCGGCTTCGCCTTACCCGGCCTACATTTGCTACGCCGCTTTGGGTGACTCGCACCATGCCTTCACGCTCATCCCGCGCAAAATCATTAGCCACGCCACAATAATCGCGGCCATCATAATCACAAACAGCGACCAGTGCGGCAGGTTGGTCAGGATGATACCGGTGATCATCGGGTTTGCCGCCGCGCCGAGCCAGCCCAGCGCCTGCGCGGAGAAATAGCTCGCCTTCATTCCCGGTGGCGCAATGTTGTCGATCAGCATGTATTCACCCGGCGCATAGATAATCTCACCCAGCGTAAAGATGGCGGCAGCGATGCCCCAGTAAACCAGGTTTTCCCCGGAGAGCATAAAGCCGCCCAGCCCCACGATAAAAAACAGGGTGGCGAGGGACATCAGCGGGCGGATATTGCTGGCTGAGATTTTGCGGCCCAGCGCATATTGCAGCGTTACCACCACGGCGGCGTTGACGGGCAGCACCACGGCGACCACCTTTTCGGCGAAATCGCTGTCCGCATGTGCAGCGAGAACGTATTGCGAAATACAGCTCGCGAACGACCCGCCCACGTACGACGCCAGCAGGCCAGAGAGCGTGTACCAGAACAGCGCGCGATCTTTCAGCAAGACCGACGGCTGCCACGGCGTCTTCTCCTCGGCGGTATCTAACGCCACGCTTTTCTGCACAAAGAAGTGGATAAAGCCCAGCGGCAGGGCGGCACAGAAGGCTGCCAGCCAGAACGGCAGCTGCAGGCTGTACATCACCAGCAAGGTGCCAATCGGCGGGCCGACCGTCCAGCCAATGTTCAGGAAGCTGTAGTTCAGCGAAAAGACCCGCGCCTTCTGGCTGGAGGTGAGGACGTCGGAGAACCAGGCTTTCAGCACCGTCGAAAAGACGGAGTAGGCGCAGTTGATCAGCGCAAAAAACAGCACCACCAGCGTGACGTTATTGACCAGCGGGATCGCCACAAATCCGGCGATAAACGCCACAATCGCGATCAGCATGTAGCGTTTTTTATCAAACTTATCGGCAAGAATGCCAAATCCCAGGCTGAACACCACGCCGATAGTAAGCGCAATCGTCAGGGCATAACCAATATTCTCGACGCTCATGCTGTAGACGCGCGTGAGATAGATGGTCATGAACGGCAGCGTTGCCCCTCGACCGATGGTTAACAACAATGACGATGCCAGCAGCGCTGCGGTTGAGCGCCTGAGAGATGGTTTCATATTCCTGCCCGACAGTTGCTTATGCTTTTATTCGATGTGTGTTAACAGGATTACCATGACATAAGGGGCTTGTATAGCACCCGATTTATCCCTAAGTGCTTCAGCTGCCTGCCAGAAATAATGATCTTCTCGTGACGCACTTTTTTCTGTTACCTTGAAGTGTTAACAAATTATTAATAATTCAGGGGCGGGATATGACGCGGAAAGACGGGCTGCTGGCACTGCTGGTGGTCGTAGTATGGGGGCTCAATTTTGTGGTCATTAAGCTGGGGCTGCACAACATGCCGCCGCTGATGCTGGCCGGCTTACGTTTTATGCTGGTCGCTTTCCCGGCCATCTTCTTTGTGGCGCGTCCAAAGATCCCCTTTAAACTGCTGCTGGGCTACGGTCTGACCATCAGCTTTGGCCAGTTCGCGTTTCTCTTTTGCGCCATCAAGTTCGGTATGCCGGCCGGTCTGGCCTCGCTGGTGTTACAGGCGCAGGCGTTCTTTACCATTATTCTCGGGGCGTTTGTGTTTGGCGAGCGCCTGCAGGGCAAACAGCTGGCGGGGATCACGCTGGCGGTGTTTGGCGTGCTGGTGCTGATCGAGGCCAGCCTGAATGGTCAGCACGTGGCGCTGCTCGGGTTTATGCTGACGCTGGCGGCGGGGCTGAGCTGGGCCTGCGGGAATATCTTCAACAAGCTGATCATGCAGCACGAGGCGCGCCCGGCGGTGATGTCGCTGGTGGTGTGGAGCGCACTGATCCCGGTTATCCCGTTTCTGCTGGCGTCGAGTATTCTGGACGGTCCGGCGGTGATGCTGAACAGTCTGGTCGACATCGATATGACCACGATCCTGTCTCTCGTCTATCTGGCCTTTGTCGCCACCATTGTGGGCTACGGGATCTGGGGATCGCTGCTGGGGCGTTATGAGACCTGGCGCGTTGCGCCGTTATCTCTGCTGGTGCCGGTGGTAGGGCTTGCCAGTGCGGCGATATTGCTGGATGAAACGCTAAGCGCGCTGCAGCTGTTCGGTGCCGTGCTGATCATGGCCGGGCTGTACATTAACGTGTTTGGTCTGCGGGTTCGTCGGACGACGCGGGTAAGCGAAAAGGCATAAAAAAGCCCCGCGTCTGCGGGGCAAAAACGAATCAGAAGCCGTGCTGATTATAATAAGGCACGCCTAATTCGTCGGATTTGTCGCTACCAGCACCCATATGGTTGAAATCATAGGGCGACTGGTCATGTGCGGACGGCAAAATCATCGTATCAGGATTATTTTGCTGCGTTGCACGAGGGGTTTGCTCCGCGAAGGTCTGGCTGGAGAACAGCACCAGCAAGGCGAGGGCGGCGGAGGCGATAACTTTCATGATTTCCTCGGTTACGTCTGTGACAGGCGATGATTAACTACAGTGTTTTAACGGATACAGGTATCGGGATTCGCCCGGCACGCTGGTGATTCGGTACTTATGAGGCGGCACGTCAAAATAGTTCTTGAACGTACGCGTCAGGGTTTGCTGCGATTCAAATCCGTAACGCTCCGCCAGATAAAGGATCGGCTCATTGCTTTCTTTCAGTTTCTGGGCAATCTCCGTCAGCTTGCGGCTGCGAATATATTGACCTAATGAATGGCCGGTCTCTTTTTTGAACATCCGTTGCAGGTGCCATTTGGAGTAACCCGAACGCTCTGACACTTTTTCAAGGGAGAGCGGCGATTCCAGGTTATCCTCGATCCAGTCCAAAATGCTATGAATGGTGATAGCGTCAGTATTGCGTCTGGACATCGTCATACCTCTTTTTTCTGTTTACGGCAGGATTTTCTTCAGCAAAAGCTCAAGGGTTGCCACTTCATCTGCCGTTAAGTTTTTTGTTAGTTCCTGATGCAGTGTTTGTCCTACTAATTGATGACATTGCTCGCACATGGCCGCGCCATCGCTGGTCAGCTTCACCAGTACGCCGCGTTTGTCATTCGGGTTAGGGCTTCGTTCTATCCATCCTTTGCAGACGAGACGATCGAGCATGCGGGTTAACGCACCCAGATCGACAGAGAGCACCTTTTTCAGCTCAACCGGCGTGATACACACTTCGCAGCGAATGGAACACAGCACTTTGAACTGTGTTGCGGTGATATCCAGCGGTGACAGATAGTCATTGAGCAGGCGATCTTTTTTCTGATTGACCATATGAATAAGACGACCCAGCGGAACAACGTCGTTAAAGATATCACTGGTGCTTTTCACAATGGTTGCCCTGGCAAGTAATTAGTCACGGCAGATATTATTGCTCAGGCAAGTATAAGTCAACTGAATGAATCAGCCGATGCCACGAATTGCTAAAACGTTTCATGAACTTTTTTTAAGGTGTTTCAAATCATAGGGATAACTTCCTGTTATCTTTTCAGAAGGAAAATAATCGTTACGTTGCGCCCATGGCTGAATGTCACACTTTCCCCCTATAATTGCTGTGTTAAATATGGATAAGGACGACAACGCACTATGTTGGATTTGATTAAAGCAATCAGCCTCGGGCTGGTGGTCTTGCTGCCGTTGGCTAACCCGTTAACGACGGTGGCGCTTTTCCTCGGGCTGGCAGGGAACATGAACAGCGCCGAGCGCAATCATCAGTCGATGATGGCCTCGGTGTATGTGTTTGCCATCATGATGGTGGCTTACTACGCCGGGCAACTGGTGATGAATACCTTCGGGATTTCCATCCCTGGCCTGCGCATCGCCGGGGGGCTGATCGTGGCCTTTATCGGTTTCCGCATGCTGTTCCCGGCGCAAAAAGCGCATGAGTCGCCGGAAGCGACCAGCAAATCGGAAGAGCTTGAAACCGAACCGAGCGCGAATATCGCCTTCGTGCCGATTGCCATGCCGAGCACGGCGGGGCCGGGGACCATCGCGATGATCATCAGCTCCGCGTCGACGGTGCGTGACAGCGCAACCTTCCCGGACTGGGTGCTGACGGTGGCACCGCCGCTGATTTTTGCGATTATCGGGATTATCGTGTGGGCATCGCTGCGCAGCTCCGGCGCCATCATGCGCTGGGTAGGCAAGGGCGGTATCGAGGCGATTTCCCGTCTGATGGGCTTTTTACTGGTCTGTATGGGCGTGCAGTTTATTATTAACGGCGTGCTGGAGATTATTAAGACCTATCATTAAGTTCATTGCCGGGTGGCGGCTTCGCCTTACCCGGCATATAAAACATTTATTAGATGAATATAAATCAATTCTGAAAAAATACCTTTTTAATTTAATCTGGGTCAAATAAGCACCACCAAGCTTGTTGCTTGTTAGCTCTTAAAGTAATGTACTGCACTCATTTCGCTTAAGGATATTGTCATGCGTGCAAAACACTGTTTTCTCGTACTGAGTACGTTGCTGTTTTCATTTAATGCCACTGCCGGTTTGTTCGATTCTGCGCCCGAATTTAAATGTGGTCGTGAGGATGCCATTGCTGCTATGCAATCTAAAATCAGAGATGATGCGATGAGTAAATTGCAGGAGACGTATCTGGCAACGCCTTCGCAATTTTATGGAAAACCGCTTAAATCTTACCTGGAAAAAGCACAGCAAATAACTATTCAGTTGGAAAATGTCACAACGACACCGTTTGATAAAAATGATTCAAACCGCAGTTGTACCGCTAAGGTGACCCTCACCATGCCAACGGAAATTCTTGGGTTTATTGCATCCTATCCTCAGAAGTTAGGTGGGATAAATCAAGGGGGCGGCAAGGTGCTTAACAATAGTGTTCAATGGGAGAAGTTTGTTTATTTATTATCTCTGGCAGACAATGGCAAAGATATTTCTGCATCCTATGAATATTCTGGTAGGGATTATATTTCTCAGTCGCTGGCCGCTATGACTATGCTGGCAATGAATAAATCCGAACTTGAGAAAGCCGATCTCGATAACAAATTAAACAATGCCATATTTGCCTATTCAGAAAACGATGGTCAGTTAAATAATCTCTGGAAATCGCTTCCAGAGTCTGTCAGAGCCTCTATGAAAAAAGAACAGAATCTCTGGATTAACGAGAAGGCTAAAAGATGCGGGAAGATCAGTGATGCGTCTTCTACTGCCACGCCTGTTGAGACAAGAATCAAGATCTATCAGTGCCAGTCTGAAAGAACCTTTGAAAGATTTATCTATCTGGGTGGAGATGAAGAACGACAGTATTAATGCACATGCTGTGGGTCAATCCGACCTGCTGATCTTGTAGGCCGGGTAAGGCGTAGCCGCCACCCGGCACAAACAACCCTCACCCGTGCTGCCCCTGTTCCTCCAGCGCCACCGGCCACTTACGGAAGATAAGCACTGACCAGATCAGCGCCATCAGGGCCGGAATGGCACCCAGATAGCCAATCGCCGACATCGACACGTGCAGGATGACCTGGTTTCCCACCAGCGCACCCGCGCCAATCCCCAGATTGAAAATTCCCGAGAACAGCGACATGGCGACGTCCGTTGCATCCGGCGCCAGGGCCAGCACCTTCACCTGCGTGCCCAGGCCAATAATCATGATCGCCACGCCCCAGAACAGGCTGAGGATCGCCAGATGGCTTTCACTGCCCGCGGCGGGCATCAGCAACAGCAGACAGGCCAGCAGCAGGCCGATAGCGCTGCTCACCAGCGAGGAGGCATGCCGGTTACCCAGCTTGCCGAACAGCACGCTGCCAATAATCCCCGCGCCGCCGAGGATCAGCAGTAAGACGGTGGCAAAGTTGGCGCTAAAGCCTGCTACCACCT
This sequence comes from Enterobacter sp. GER_MD16_1505_Eko_090, assembly GCF_003331015.1. Classification (NCBI taxonomy): domain Bacteria; kingdom Pseudomonadati; phylum Pseudomonadota; class Gammaproteobacteria; order Enterobacterales; family Enterobacteriaceae; genus Enterobacter; species Enterobacter sp. GER_MD16_1505_Eko_090. Next base: position 75,346 of record NZ_PUQF01000010.1, read on the forward strand.
GCACAAACGGTTCAATGTAGCTATACGCCGTGTAATGGGCCGTTACCACGATGGCGGTCAGCAGGTAGATGCTCAGCAGCGCAGGGCGACGCATCAGCAGCGGCAGGCTTTTCAGCGAGCCGGAATGTTCGCTCGGCAGCGCGGGCAGCAGCTTAATCAGACACACCAGCGTCACCAGCGCGCCCATGCCGATGGCGAAGAAGGTGGTACGCCAGCCGAAGTATTGCCCCACGATGCGGCCAATCGGCAGGCCCAGCACCATCGCCAGTGCGGTACCGGTAGCAATCAGGCTTAGCGCCTGCGCGCGTTTACCCGCCGGTGCCAGGCGAATCGCCAGCGACGCGGTGATCGACCAGAACACCGCATGGGCAAAGGCGATACCGACGCGGCTGATGACCAGCACCGTAAAATTCCACGCCATAAACGACAGCACGTGGCTCGCGATGAACAAGACAAACAGACCGATCAGCAGCCTGCGCCGCTCTATCTGGCTGGTCAGCAGCATGAACGGCAGGGACATCAGCGCCACCACCCAGGCGTAAATGGTCAACATAATGCCCACCTGCGCCGTTTCCATCTGGAAACTGTCAGCGATGTCAGACAACAGCCCAACCGGCACAAATTCTGTGGTGTTAAAAATAAACGCGGCAATGGCCAGCGTGACCACGCGTAGCCACGCAACCCTGCGGGAAACTGTGTTCGTTGTCATAGGGATGTCGGAGATTCGTTGCTGAAAAGAAGAGGAGACGATCTTAAAACGTTGAATGGCGAAAACTCAACCATTATGTGACGCAGATCTCAATATTTACCTTATGAAAGCGGTAGCCGGGAGCGCTGTTTTCATTGAATATAAAAGAACAACACAATAAAAACAGGCGGTAAGACAATGCAGGAGATTGATTTTTATCTGGTCGATGCGTTCAGCAATACCACGTTTGGCGGCAACCCGGCCGCCGTTTGTCCGCTCAAGGAATGGTTACCCGATGAGACCTTGCTGAAAATGGCACAGCAGCATAATCAGTCGGAAACGGCCTTTTTCGTCTGCACTAAAGGAGGCATTGAGCTACGCTGGTTTACCACGCTTACCGAAGTCAATCTCTGCGGCCACGCCACCCTAGCCGCCGCGTACGTTCTGTTTAATGAACTGGATTATCCCGACTCGCGGATCCACGTTGATACCGCCTCTGGCCGCCTGACGGTCAGCCGGGAGGGGGAGTGGATGACGCTGGACTTCCCGGCATGTCCAACCCATGAAGAGACGCCGCCGCCGGAGATGCTCTCGGCGCTCGGTATCCGTCATTACGTTGCAGCCCGCAAAGGGCGCGCCTGGCTGATCGTGCTGGACAATCGCCAGCAGGTTGAAGCACTCGCGCCACGCTTTTCGGCGATGACGCCGGGCGAGCATAAGGTGAGCGTGACGGCACGGGGGGAGGGGGAATACGATTTTGTCAGCCGCTTTTTCTCCCCCGGGGTATCCGTTCCGGAAGACCCGGTCACCGGCTCCGCGCACACCATGCTGATCCCGTACTGGGGTGAACAGTTGGGGAAAACAGCCATGCTTGCCCGTCAGGTTTCCGCGCGCGGCGGCGACGTGCGCTGTGAGCTGAAAGGCTCGCGCGTGCTGATGAGCGGACAGGCTTCACTTTATCTGAAAGGCACAGTTTTTCTGCGCTAAATACCCATAACAAGAGAGGAATAGACAATGCAGGAAATTGATTTTTATCTGGTGGATGCCTTCAGCGACAAAACCTTTGGCGGCAACGCGGCAGCGGTATGTCCTCTGGAAGCGTGGCTGCCGGACGAGGCGCTGCTCAAAATGGCGCAGCAGCATAACCAGTCTGAGACCGCTTTTTTTGTACGCACCGACGGTGGGTTTGAACTGCGCTGGTTTACCACGCTCGATGAAATTAACCTGTGCGGCCATGCTACGCTTGCCGCATCGCACGTTATTTTCGAATACCTTGACTATCCGCACACTGAAATTACCTTCACCACGCGCTTCGTGGGCGAACTGACGGTGAAACGCAGCGGCGACTGGCTGACGCTGAACTTCCCCGCGTGGTCAACCGAGGTGGTCGAGAACCCACCTGCGCTGCTGTTTAGCGCGCTGGGCATCCCAGACGCAAAAGAGGTGCGCGTCGGACGTGATTACCTGGTGGTGCTGGAGAGCCAGCAGCAGGTGGAAGCGTTAACGCCGGATATTGGGGCAATGATCCCGCTGGATAAAATGGTCTGCGTGACGGCACCGGGCGAAAAATATGACTTCGTCAGCCGCTTCTTCTGCCCGGGGGAAGGGGTGCCGGAAGATCCGGTTACCGGATCCGCCCACAGCATGCTGATCCCATACTGGAGCGAAAAGCTGGGTAAAACGTCACTTTATGCCCACCAGGGGGCGCACCGTGGCGGGGATCTGCGCTGCGAAATGAAGGGCGACCGCGTGCTGATTGGCGGTCAGGCCACCCTGTATCTGAAAGGGAAAATCTTTTTGCGCTAACGGAGCGGTACGATAAGTTAATTGTATGAAGCACCCCGGCAGGCCTGCGCTATGTTGACATTTAGCCTCACAAAAAAAGCAAGGAGCCTGCCATGTATTCCATTACCTCTGAATCTGCACGTCACCCGGACATTCTCAGCCTGATCGCGGCGCTGGACCGCTATCAGAGCGAACTCTATCCCGCCGAAAGCAATCATCTGATCGATCTGGCTGCGCTGCCGGAAACGTCGCTGATCCTGATGGTCATTCGCGACCAGCAGCTTCAGGCCGTTGGCTGTGGCGCCATCGTGCTCAACGGCGACGGTACGGGCGAGATGAAGCGGGTCTATATCGATCCGGCCCATCGTGGGCAGCACCTTGGGGAGACGCTATTGGCCGCCCTGGAAGATGAGGCCCTGAGCCGTCATTGCCATACGGTACGGCTGGAGACGGGCATCAAGCAGCGCGCCGCGGTGCGTCTTTATGAACAGTGCGGATACGATTTGCGTCCGGCGTTTCCCCCTTACGTTGACGATCCGCTCAGCCTGTTTATGGAGAAGGCGCTGGTTGAAGACGTTCGTTTAGCAGCGCTATAAAGGCCTCCAGCTGGCGGGTCATTGCCCCGCGTCGCCACACCAGCCAGGTGGTGAGCCAGCGCCAGTTTTCTGCCAGCGGCCAGGCTTCAACCTGATGATGCCCGGGCATACTCTCCAGCATCGAGCGCGGCATCAGCGCGATGCCCGCGCCCGCAATGACGCAGGCGAGCATGCCGTGATAGGACTCCATCTCGTGAATGCGGCCGGGCGTGGCGCGGTCAGCGTGAAACCAGCTCTCCAGGTGCCGGCGATAAGAGCAGTTGGCGCGAAAGGCATAAACGTCGCTGCCGCTCACCTGCGCGGCGCGTGAGATTTCCGCCTGCCCGGCAGGCGTGACCAGCATCATCTCTTCCCGGTAGACCGGCATTCCTTCCAGCTCCGGGTGCGAGAGTGGCCCGTCGACAAAGGCGGCGCTCAGGGTTCCCTCCAGTACGCCATCAATCATCGTCCCGGACGGCCCGGTAGAAAGGGCAAACTGAATGCGCGGATAGCGCTGGTTAAACTGTGCCAGCGTTTCAGGAATGCGCACGGCGGCGGTACTTTCCAGCGCGCCGAGGGCAAATAACCCCTGCGGCTCATCCCCCGCGACGACCATGCGCGCTTCATCCACCAGGGCGAGGATCTGCTTGCTGTAGCGCAAAAAGTTATGGCCAGCCGGGGATAAACGCAAACGCTGGTTCTCACGAATAAACAGCTCAACGCCCAGATCGGCTTCCAGCTGGCGAATGCGGGTCGTCAGGTTAGACGGCACGCGATGCACCTTCTGCGCCGCCTGGGTGATACTGCCCGTCAGCGCGACGGCGTTAAACATCTCAAGCTGGGTTAAATCCATAATGTTCTCGTTTCGTGAATAAGGTGGTTAGTATTATTCATTTTTAAGAAATAGCAGAGTGAGCCACAATGAATCAACCGAAAAACGTGGAGAACACCATGACTTATTCCTCTGCAACACATGCCTTCTCTGTCAACCCGGCAACGGGTGAAACCCTCGCCGCGTATCCGTGGGCGACGTCGGAACAGGTTGACCGCGCGATTTCTCTGTCCGATGCGGGCTATCGCCTGTGGCGTCGCGAAAGCATCTCCCACCGGGCGCAAAAGCTGCGCGATCTTGGCGCCGCGCTGCGTCATCGCGCTGAAGAGATGGCGCAGACGATCTCCCGTGAAATGGGCAAACCCATTCAGCAGGCGCGGGCCGAAGTGGCGAAATCCGCCGGCCTGTGCGACTGGTACGCCGAGCACGGCCCGGCGATGCTGCAGGCGGAACCGACGCTGGTCGAAAACCAGAATGCGGTCATTGAATACCGTCCGCTGGGGCCGATCCTCGCGGTCATGCCGTGGAACTTCCCGCTCTGGCAGGTGCTGCGCGGCGCGGTGCCGATTCTGCTGGCAGGTAACAGCTATCTGCTTAAACACGCGCCCAACGTCCTCGGCTCGGCGGAGCTTATCGCGCAGATCTTTGCGGATGCCGGTTTTCCTGAAGGCGTGTTCGGCTGGGTAAACGCCACCAATGACGGCGTCAGCCAGGCGATTAACGATCGTCGTATTGCGGCGGTGACCGTCACCGGCAGCGTGCGTGCCGGGGCTGCCATTGGTGCTCAGGCGGGGGCCGCGCTGAAAAAATGTGTTCTTGAGCTGGGCGGCTCTGACCCGTTCATCGTCCTCAACGATGCCGACCTGGATCTTGCCGTGAAGGCGGCGGTAGCAGGCCGCTACCAGAATACCGGGCAGGTGTGCGCGGCGGCCAAACGCTTCATTGTGGAAGAGGGGATTGCGAAGACCTTTACCCAGCGCTTTGTCGACGCGGTTGCTGCGCTGAAGCTGGGCGCGCCGGACCAGGAAGAAAACTATATTGGCCCGATGGCGCGTTTTGACCTGCGCGATGAACTCCATCAGCAGGTGCAGGCGACGCTGGCGGAAGGTGCAACGCTGCTGCTGGGCGGTGAGAAAATTAGCGGTGAGGGGAATTATTACGCCCCAACCGTGCTGGCGAACGTCACCCCGGCGATGACGGCCTTCCGGCAGGAGCTGTTTGGTCCGGTCGCGGCCATTACTATCGCGAAAGACGCGGAGCATGCCCTGATGCTTGCCAACGACAGCGATTTTGGCCTGTCTGCCACGGTCTTTACCGCCAGTGATGCGCTGGCAGAGACCTTCTCCCGCGAGCTGGAGTGCGGCGGGGTGTTTATCAACGGCTTTAGCGCCAGCGATGCGCGCGTGGCCTTTGGCGGCGTGAAGAAAAGTGGCTTTGGCCGCGAACTTTCCCACTTTGGGTTGCACGAGTTCTGCAACGTGCAGACGGTGTGGAAGGATCGCGTGTAATCCCGCGATGTCGGCCCTCATCTCGAGGGCCGTTGTCATTAATCTGCAATGGTTCTGTCATTTTCATTTCGTAGACTCGCTCGCGTCTAACGCCTTGTAAATGAAGCTAATTATGAACCTAACGCAAATTTTTCGCCGTATTGCGCAGCGTCTCACTCCCCGTCACTTTGGCCTGCTGACAGGGATCTTTTGCATTATTGGCCTATTCTCCGCGCTGCAGCTCTCCTCGTCATTCCTGCTTAACGCCTCCCTGAACGAAGCCCAGCGCAACGAGCAGCAAAACCTGCTGGCGTGGCAGCAGCAGAGCAAGCTGGATCTGGCCCGCGTCTCTCTGCTGGCGGCAAGCGATCTCCTTAACCGCTCCGGGGTGTGGTTTATGCAGGATAAAGAGACCGGATCCGACGGAAGCTGGCACAGCCTGATGGATGACGCGCAAAAGGCGCTGACGGTGTCTCAGCAGGCGTGGAAGGCCTGGCTGGCGCTGAATCCACCGAAAGACGACGCCCTGGTGAACAGCTATCAGCTCTTCTACGGCGCGATCAACGAGCAGGCGGAAGGTCTGGTCAAAACCAATACCATCGACGCTTTTTTTGCCGTCCCGGCGCAGGCTTTTCAGACTGATTTTAACGACAACTATGCGCGCTACCAGCAGGCAAGCGAGAAGCAGGCCATGCAGGGGCGTCAGAGCCTCATGGCGCAGCTCTCTGACCTGCAAACGTTATTCCTGTTTGCCCCGTTGCTGTTAGTCGCCATTGCCGCTGTCGTCTGGTTCGGTATGTCCCGATGGGTGATTACGCCGCTGCGTCGGCTCATCGCGCATATCAACCGGCTGGCAGCAGGGGATCTCTCCGGCACGCCGCCGAACGTCATGCGCTTCAACCGGGAGATAGGGCAGCTTAGCGACAGCATTGCCACGATGCAGCACGGCCTGCAGCAGCTGGTGACGCAGGTCAGCCACGCCACGGCTACCATGGTGGAGAACATTGACTCTCTGGCACAGGGTAACCAGAAGCTGTATCAGCAGTCGGCACGCCAGGCGAAAGAGCTTGAGGATGTGACGGCGCATATTGCGGCGCTGGAAAGCCACGTGGAAGGGAATACCGGCTATGCCAGACTCGCCAGCTCCCGGGCCGATGAAGCACGCCAGGCAGCCGTGGGCGGCGACCAGATGATGTCGACCGTAAACGCGTCTATGCAGGCGATCGTCGACCGATCGTCTGAGATGCGCGGGATCGTGGCGATGATCGACAGCGTGGCGTTTCAGACGAACATCCTGGCGCTGAATGCCGCCATTGAGGCCGCCCATGCCGGAAATCAGGGGCGCGGGTTTGCCGTCGTCGCCCGCGAGGTTGGACTGCTGGCCCGAAAGAGCAGCCACTCGACGCAGACCATCCAGGAGCTGATCAACCGTTCACTGCAGGGTATCGAAGACGGTTCCCGTGCCGTCACCCTGATGGAAGAGAATTTGCAGCAGGTCACCGGTCTGGTGGGCAATTTGAGCAGTTTGCTGAATGAGATCTCCACCGCCACGCTCAGTCAGGGAGAGCGTATTCACCTGATGACGCGTCAGCTTCAGGCGCTGAACCAGGTCTCCCGTCAGACGGACCTGCTGGTCTCTGACGCCTCGGAGGCCTCTGAGCGGCTGCAAAAGCAATCCGATCTTTTATTGCAGGCCGTTTCGCGTTTTCGTCTTAGCGCCTGACGCAATACATAAGCCTCTGTTATACTCGCAGCCCGTTTTAGCCTGAGGGCAAGGAGCAAAGTGTGGCTGCGGTCATCCATAATGAGATGTTGGACGAGATTCTGGCGCAGGTTCGTCCGTTAATTGGAAAGGGGAAGGTTGCCGACTATATTCCGGCCCTTGCCTCGGTCAGCGGAAATAAGCTGGGTATTGCTATCTGCACCATCGACGGACAGCGATTCCAGGCAGGGGATGCAACAGAACGTTTTTCCATTCAGTCCATTTCGAAAGTGCTCAGTCTGGTTGCGGCGATGCGCCAGTATGAAGAAGACGAAATCTGGCAGCGCGTGGGTAAAGATCCGTCCGGCCAGCCTTTTAACTCGCTGCTTCAGCTTGAAATCGAGCAGGGTAAACCGCGAAATCCCTTTATCAACGCCGGGGCGCTGGTGGTCTGCGATATGCTGCAGAGCCGCCTCAGCGCGCCGCGTCAACGAATGCTGGAGATAGTACGCCAGCTCTCGGGGGTTGACGACATTGCCTACGATCCGGTGGTGGCCCGCTCGGAGTTCGAACACTCTGCCCGTAACGCGGCCATCGCGTGGCTGATGAAATCCTTCGGCAACTTCCATAACGACGTGGCGACCGTCCTGCAAAACTATTTCCACTACTGCGCCCTGAAAATGAGCTGCGTTGAGCTGGCTCAGACGTTCCTGTTCCTTGCGCATCAGGGGCATGCGCCGCACCTCGACCAGGAGGTGGTTTCTCCTCTGCAGGCGCGCCAGGTCAACGCGCTGATGGCAACCAGCGGGATGTATCAAAACGCCGGCGAGTTTGCCTGGCGCGTTGGTCTCCCGGCCAAGTCGGGCGTGGGCGGCGGAGTGGTGGCGATTGTACCGCATGAAATGGCGATTGCGGTCTGGAGCCCCGAGCTGGATGAAACGGGAAATTCCCTTGCCGGTGTCGCGGTTCTGGAGAAACTGACCCAGCGTATGGGACGTTCCGTTTACTGATGTCTGACCTGGATCCCCTTTTTTCCCGTCTGGCGCGATCGACGTTTCGCTCGCGCTTCCGCTTAGGCGATAAGGAACGGCAGTATTGCTGGGATAAAGGCCCCGATACCATTGATCAGCATGCCGCTGATTTTGTCGAAAAGCGCCTTGCCCCTGCACAACCCGCGAATGACGGCAAACAGACGCCCATGCGCGGTCACCCGGTATTTATCGCCCAGCATGCCACCGCCACCTGTTGTCGGGGCTGTCTGGCGAAATGGCATAATATTCCTCACGGTGTTCAGCTCACCGCGCAGCAGCAGCAGTATATCGTCAGCGTGATTCACCACTGGCTGGTGCTCCAGATGAACGCCTAAATTTGACGAGTTATGATCCCGTTATATTTGTGTTATAGATTCATCCTAAGTGAGCGCCGATCGTGCTGACGACCGCAATAACTGCCATAAGCTTTCATATGGAATGAAATTTAATGCGTTCTGCTCTTACCGCTTTCAGGCCGTTCCAGCCTGACACGCCGCTGCGAAATGCATCGACGATCTTTATCCTCACCACTTTGTTCTATTTTGTGGGGGCGGAATTACGTCTCGTGGAGGCCTTGTCGCTGTTCTGGCCCCTCAACGGCGTGATGGCAGGGATCTTTGCCCGCTATGTTTTTCTGAATCGCCTGCACTACTACGCGGTATCCTATGTCGCCATGCTGATGTACGACGCGGTGACGACCAACTGGGGGATAGCCTCCGTGGTGATCAACCTGTCTAACATGGTCTTTATCGTCGTGGTCGCCGTGCTGATTCAGCGTGACAGGCGGCTGATGAAGAAAACCCCGGATCCGCTTAACGCATTACGCCTGTTCAACTACTGCCTGATTGCCGCATTGCTGTGCGCACTGCTCGGCGCGGTAGGGTCGGTCGGGATTGACAGCCACACCTTCTGGCCGCTCTTTGCCGACTGGTTTAGCGAGCAGTTCTCAACCGGCGTGCTTGTTGTGCCGTGTATGCTCACGATAGGCATGCCCGTGCGCGAATTCAGGTTACGTCTGGAGCAGCTATTACCGGTTATTGCGCTGATCGTCTCGGTGGTCGCGTCAGTCGTGATTGGCGGCGCGGGGAGCCTCTCTTTTCCACTGCCTGCGCTTATCTGGTGTGCGGTACGCTACCCATTGCCTGTGACCTGCTTGCTGACGTTTGTCACGGGCGCCATTGAAATTATTCTGGTCGCCAATTCGGTGATTAATATTGCCGTGGCGACACCGCTGACCACCCCAATGATGTTTTCTGCCCGGCTGGGTATTGCCACGATGGCGATCTGTCCGGTGCTGGTTTCCGTCAGCATGGCAGCCATTAATTCCCTGATCCGTCAGGTTTCCCTGCGGGCGGATTATGACTTTTTAACGCAGGTTTATTCGCGTTCCGGACTTTATGAGGCGTTAAAACACGAAGAGACGCACCGCCATTCGCGTTTCCTGACCGTTATGCTGCTGGATATCGATTACTTCAAAAGCATCAACGATAACTACGGCCACGAGTGTGGCGACCGCGTGCTGGCGTCATTCGCCCGGCAGGTTCAGCAGGTGGTCGGTGAAGACGGGATGGTCGCGCGTATGGGCGGGGAAGAGTTCGCGGTGGTGGTCAACTCTGGCGACGCTCGACACGGTTATGAACTGGCGGAACGTATCAGAACTACCGTCGCTAACCATCCTTTTACATGGCGTCAGCAAACGCTCTCTCTGACGGTCAGTATTGGCCTTGGAAGCGGGAAGGCGGAGGCATGGCAGTTGACCGAGGTCTTCAACAAACTCATGACCGAAGCGGACGATCACCTCTATCGTTCAAAAAAAGCGGGTCGAAATCGTACCAGCGCCCGGGTCGCGGACGAGCATATTACTGCCGCCACCGGGCATGAAACAGAGCTGCGTTAATCGTCATAAGGCATTGACGTGAATAGCAAGTGGCTTAACAGACTGTCAGAACACTGACAATGTCACTGTTTAAGCTACGCTTTGAGTAACGCTTTACGTCAGGAGACATTATGAAAGCACCTGCAACCCCTGAAAATGAAACAGACAGACTGAACTCGCTTCGCGAATCAGGTCTGCTTGAGATCGACAGTTCCCCGGCGTTTGACCGGCTTACGCGTCTGGCGAAGCGCTTCTTCCAGGTGCCGCTGGCAATGGTCAACCTCATTGATGAGCACTCGCTGATCGTGAAGTCGGCCGATGGCAAGGCGCCTGATACCGTTCCGCGTAATATCTCGTTTTGTGGCCATACGATCCTCACCGAAGCACCGCTGGTGGTAGGGGATATGCTGCAGGACGATCGTTTTGCGGATAATCCGCTGGTGGCGGGTGAACCTCGCGTGCGTTTTTATGCGGGCTTCCCGCTGCGCCTGCGTGACGGCGCCAGCGTGGGCTCGCTGTGTCTGATTGATTACGCCCCCCGTGAGTTCTCGGCGGCCGATCTTGCCGTGCTGGGAGACCTGGGCGCGCTGGCAGAAGATGAGTTTGCCGCCATCAGCGCGGCGACCACGGATGAGTTAACCGGCTTATTCAACCGCCGGGGCTTTAATCAGCTGGTGCGGTTTACGCTTTCGGTTGCCCGACGCCGGGCGGAGCCGCTGACGCTCGGCTGGCTGGATTTGGATCGCTTTAAGGAGATTAACGATCGCTACGGGCATGAAGAGGGCGATAAGGCGCTGAAAGTTATGGCGCAGCTGATGCGCAGCGCTTTCCGTGAGGCCGATATGCTGGTGCGTTTTGGCGGGGATGAGTTCGCGGTGCTGTTCGCGGATACCGACGAGCAGGGCGCCTGGATAGCCATGCAGTATCTCGCCGAGCAGGTGGAAAGCTATAACGCCCGCAAGCTTCACCCGTGGTCGCTACACTTCTCATGGGGGCTCAGTGAATTCGATCATAACGGCAACGACCTGCAACAGTGGTTAAAAGACGCCGATGAAAAGATGTATGCCATGAAGCAGCAGCGCCAGCGCGCCCGGTGACATAATAAAAGCCTATGTCCGAACCGCTTGCGTTAATAAGTTGTTAAACCCAAAGTGAGCGTATTCAACGTAAGGAAAAACAATGAATACCTCACTGCAAATCAAAACCCTCACCCGGGAAGAGATCCTCATCCATCTTGATGCGCTGGCCGGGATCCTCGAAAACTGCGTAAACGGCGGGGCATCCGTCAGCTTTATGCTCCCTTTTAGCCTCGACAAGGCCCGTACTTTCTGGCGCGGTATTGCCGAAAGCGTCGCGCGAGGCGAGCGGCTGGTGCTTGCCTGCGTCGATGCGCAGGACGGGGTCATTGGAACGGTGCAGCTGATCGCAGACCAGCCGGAAAACCAGCCGCACCGGGCGGATGTGGCGAAGCTGCTGGTGCATGAAAAAGCGCGTCGAAAAGGGGCCGCAATGGCGTTATTGGAAGCGCTGGAGGCTGAGGCCCGGGCCAGAGACATTTCTGTGCTGGTGCTCGATACCTCCACCGGCAGCGGGGCCGAAACTTTCTACCTGCGTGCCGGCTGGCAAAAGGTTGGTGAGATCCCGCGCTACGCGCTGATGCCTGACGGCGCCATTACCGCCACCTCTGTGTTTTATAAGTTCTTATAATTATTTTGCACAACCGCACCGCGGATTGATCAAAACAGGGTTTCTGGTCGTTAAGTTTTGATAAGTTATCGTACCAATCTTATCAGGCTGTATGACTAATCATAAAAGGAACCCCCCTTGTGAACACGCTCAACCGTCGTGATTTTCCCGGTGCGCACTATCCAGAACGCATCATTCAGTTTGGTGAAGGCAATTTCCTGCGTGCGTTTGTCGACTGGCAGATTGACCTGTTAAACGAACATACCGATCTTAACGCTGGCGTGGTAATCGTTCGCCCGATTCAGAGCGACTTCCCGCCGTCGTTAAGCACCCAGGATGGGTTGTACACCACGATCGTTCGTGGCCTGAATGAGCAGGGCGAGGCGGTGAGCGAGGCCCGGCTGATCCGCTCCGTTAACCGGGAAATCAGCGTCTATGACGACTATGGCGCATTTCTGAAACTGGCTCACAATCCCGATATGCGGTTTGTCTTCTCGAACACCACCGAAGCGGGTATCAGCTACCACGCGGGTGACAGCGTCGACGATGCCCCTGCGGTGAGCTATCCGGCGAAGCTGACGCGTCTGCTGTTTGAGCGCTTTAGCCACTTCAACGGTGCGGCTGACAAGGGCTGGATCATCATTCCCTGCGAGCTGATTGACTACAACGGTGACGCACTGCGTGAACTCGTCTTGCGCTATGCGCAGGAGTGGGCGCTGCCTGCCGCCTTTATGCAGTGGCTCAACGACGCCAACAGCTTCTGCTCGACGCTGGTTGACCGTATCGTGACAGGCTATCCCCGCGATGAAGCGGCCGCACTGGAGGCTGAACTGGGTTATCACGATGGGTTCCTCGACACGGCCGAACATTTTTATCTGTTTGTGATTCAGGGACCGGCATCTCTTTCGCACGAACTTCGTCTGGATAAGTACCCGTTAAACGTGCTGATTGTCGACGACATCAGGCCTTACAAAGAACGCAAGGTGGCCATTCTGAACGGCGCGCACACGGCGCTGGTGCCGGTCGCCTTCCAGGCCGGGCTGGATACGGTAGGCGAGGCGATGAATGATGCGGAGATCTGCGCGTTCGTCGAAAAAGCGATTTATCAGGAGATCATTCCGGTCCTCGATTTGCCGCGTAACGAGCTGGAATCGTTCGCCAGTGCGGTGACAGGACGTTTTCGTAATCCCTACATCAGACACCAGCTGCTCTCCATCGCGCTTAACGGTATGACCAAATACCGTACCCGCATCCTGCCGCAGCTGCTGGCAGGGCAGAAGGCAAAGGGGCAATTACCGGCTCGCCTGACGTTTGCTCTGGCCGCATTGATCGCGTTTTATCGCGCGGAGCGTAACGGGGAGAGCTATCCGGTGCAGGATGATGCACGCTGGCTGGATCGTTATCAGCAGCTGTGGGCGCAGCACCGCGATCGGCAGCTTAGCACCCGTGAACTGGTGCAATCGGTGCTCAGCGCACGCGACCACTGGGAGCAGGACTTGACGCAGGTAAGCGGTCTTGTCGACCAGGTGACGCTGGATCTGGATGCCATTCTGCTTAAGGGCATGCGCGCCGCGGTTAAACCGCTTTGCTAATGCATTCACCCGGCTTCGGCCGGGTTTGAATAGGCCCCATTTAGTTACAACATACTATGTGCTTTGTTTTTAAAAAAGCACATGCAGCACCGTGCGGATTTCGCTAATCAGGGGAGAAAATGCAATGTCCCGTTAACAAGCTTGCAACGGTGACGGGGATCACGTTTAATAGCCTCGCTCTTTTCTTGCCTGAAACTCACTATGATCGTTCGTCCTAAACAGCACTGGCTACAACTGATTTTTGTCTGGCACGGTTCGGTACTTCCCAAGATCTATACCCGATTGCTGCTCAACTTCCTGCTCTCTATCGCCGTTATCCTGATGTTACCGTGGTATACCTCGCTCGGTATCAAATTTACCGTGGCGCCATTCAGCATTCTCGGCGTGGCGATCGCTATCTTTCTGGGTTTCAGAAACAACGCCTGTTATTCACGCTACGTTGAGGCGAGGCTGCTCTGGGGGCAGTTGATGATAGCGGCACGCTCGCTGTTTCGCGAGGTAAAAAACACCTTACCCGACGATAAGCACCTCGGCGAATTTGTCCGCCTGCAGATTGCTTTCGCCAACTGTCTGCGCATGACCCTGCGCCGGGAACTGAACGCTGAGCAGCTCTCTCGTTATCTTGCTGCAGAGGATTTACGTAAAGTCATGGACGCCAACTCACCGGCGAACCGTATTTTGCTGATCATGGGGGAGTGGCTGGCCGTGCGGCGGCGAAATGGGCAACTCTCAGACATTCTGTTCCATAGCCTGAACAACCGTCTGAACGACATGTCTATCGTCCTTTCCGGCTGCGAGCGCATTGCGACCACGCCGGTGCCGTTTGCCTACACGCTAATTTTGCACCGCACGGTATATCTGTTCTGCATTATGCTGCCGTTCGCACTGGTTGTGGACCTGCACTACATGACGCCCTTTGTCTCTGCGCTGATTTCTTATACCTTTATTTCGCTGGACACCCTGGCGGAAGAGCTGGAAGACCCGTTTGGCACGGAAGATAACGACCTGCCGCTGGACGCCATCTGCAACATGATGGAACGCGATCTGCTGCAGATGAATGATGAAGAGAACATTCCGGACAGGCTGATGCCGGATAAGCACTATCAGCTGACCTGACGGGCGTTCCACTCGTCGCGGGTGATCTCCCACAGCTCGGAGTCCAGCATCCCGCTGACGTAGGCTTTCTTCTCCGTTCTGATAAGCCGCATGCCGCTACTGTCCGAAATACGACGGGAGCGGCTGTTGGCGGCGGCCTTCGGGGCCCGCAAAACGGATTTGTTTAGCGTGTTGAACCAGTAATCCGTCGCCGCAATACTGGCTTCGCGCATATATCCGAAACCCTGAAACTCCGGCGCGAGCCAGAACCCGCGGTTGTTATCCTCGACGTCGTACAGGCAAATAATGCCCATCAATTCATCCGGCACCTCACGTCGCCGGATGCTCCAGAACCAGGCAATCCCTTCTGCCATATCCGGCAGCGCCACGTTGTTGACATAGTTTTCCGCGCCGTTATCCGGGTAGGGCCAGGGGACGGAAGAGACCATATAACGGACGATCTCCCAGCGCGGATACAGCGTTTGTATCTGGGCGGCATCTTCGGCAACCAGCGGTTTCAGCAGTAAACGTTCTGTCGTGAGCGTCGGTATCGTCATGCGCGGATCTCCCTTTTTAGGCGTTATGCTTTTGTTTGCGTTCTGGTATTTTCATCTATGTGACGTTCTGGCAACAAAAAAATCAAGGCTCTTATCCGCGCGGGCCTTATCCGAAACGCTTTCCAACCGGGCCGGTTCAGGTAGAACTCACTCGACAACTTGGGCAAGTGGTAACAAGTGCCGCAGCATTGGCAGGAAGTGCGGTGAGCGGCGTTATTGCAGCGCCCAGTAACTTACCACGGACCGGTAAATACATTATCGGTACCATTCAGTCACTGGCGGTATTCTGATGAAGTTTTTGAGTTTGTTAACCGGACGGGTTTTCCAGGATCTCCTGCAACATGGTAAAGATATAGAGGAGGCTAATGCTCGTCGTGATGCCCGCCTTCTGGATAATTCCACTCCCGAGCTGGAACGGTATTTTTCGCGCCCCCTCAGCGAACTTCCGCGTCAAAATCCTTATCCGGTAGCGTTGCTGTTACCTCTGTTTTTAGTGGCGTTTGCGTTAAACCTTCTGCCTTTTCTCAGCGCGTTGCAGGGGTTGTCACCTTTACATCATGCATTGAGCTTTTTCGTACCATCATTGACGATGACAGGCGCGCTCATTGTGATAAGCGTACTCCTGGCTCGTGGGAAGACGTCGGGATTATTGGGGTTTAGGGCGTTGTTCATCATCCTGCTGATAACGACCCTCGTTCAGGTTCTACATGTCATGCTTTCTCATGATGGAAGCCTCTGGCCACACGTCATTGCATCTTTCGCGCTGTTACTTTGTCGGGTGGTGATGAACGGCAGCGGCTTTGTTCTGTTTACGCTCTATTGTCGTACTCAGCGTCTTGCCAGATTGGCACGGGAAATGCGGCTAAAAAGCCGTTAAAGGGGGAGGTTATGACATTACGAAAAGCCACGCCACAGGAAGCCGAAACACTCTGGAATATACGCAATCAGGCGATTCGTCACGGCTGTAAAACCAGTTACGACGCTGAGGTCATTGCGCGCTGGACGCCCGATCTGATGCCCGAACGCTATCGGCAAATGGTCATTGAATACCCTTTTTACGTGGTTGAAGATGAAAAGGGCGATGTTGCGGCAACCGGCTACCTCGATCTGGATACCCATTGCCTGGAGGCGATTTTCACCTTGCCCGCAGCCTCCGGCAAAGGCATGGCGACCCAGATTATTGAGGCCCTCAAACATGAGGCCCGCAGCCGGGGGATAACCCGCCTGACGCTTGATGCAACGCCTAACGCCCAGTCGTTTTATCAGAAGCTGGGGTTTGTGACGCTGCGCGAAAACTATCATCACTCGCGTATGGCGGGGGCTGATTTACGCTGTTTTGAAATGGCGATTACTCTGTAATGTGAGGAAAACATGGCTGTTACGGTACGACCGCTATACAAAGACGATTATTCCCAATGGCGACCGCTGTGGGACGGCTATACCCATTTTTATGATTGCTACCTTGAGGAATCCGTCACCGCAGCGACGTGGGAAAGGGCGCTCTCAGCGCATTCATCGATGTTCTGCCGGGTCGTGGAGAAAGACGAAAAGATCATCGGTTTCGCAATGTGTGTTCTGCACGAAGGCACCTGGTCAACCGCACCCATCTGCTACCTGGAAGATCTGTTTGTTGATGCTGCCGAACGCGGGGCGGGGGCCGGTAAGGTGCTCATTGACGCTCTGATTGAGGAAGGCAAGCGCGAAGGGTGGTCGAAACTGTACTGGGTCACCCGGGAGAACAATCCGGCGCGTAAACTTTATGACAAATATGGTGAAGCTGACGACTACGTCCGCTACCGTCTCTCCCTCTAAGACTTCAAGGCCTGTGTTTGTATCACACTGTATCAGCGTCCCGGATACATACACAGGCTTGCAATAAACCCGCTTTCGCACATATCCGCTATACATTGAGGTGTTGTGATATCCCCGTGAATTGTACTCAACCGGAGATACCAACATGTTCAGCAAACTTGCTTACTCAACCCTCGCACTGACCGTTTCGCTTGGCACCGTGATGTCCTGTCAGGCGGAAGCCACCGGCACGAATTTCGCGACCGCCTTTGATCATCCTCAGCAAATTAATGCAGGCGATCTGAACGTCGGTTATGTCGACATTGGCCCGAAAGACGGTCAGCCGGTTATTTTATTGCACGGCTGGCCCTACGATATTCACAGCTACGCCGAGGTTGCACCGGCTCTGGCGGCAAAAGGGTACCGGGTCATTGTGCCGTCTCTGCGCGGCTACGGTACCACGCGCTTCCTGTCAGCAAACACACCGCGCAACGGCCAGCCCTCGGCGATGGCGAAAGACATCGTCAACCTGATGGATGCACTGAATATCCGGCAGGCGGTATTTGCAGGCTATGACTGGGGCGCCCGGACGGCGGATATCGTCGCGGCGCTGTGGCCAGAGCGCGTAAAATCACTGGTGTCGGTGAGCGGGTATCTCATCAGCAGCCAGCAAATTGGCAAACAGCCGCTGCCGCCAAAAGCAGAGCAGCAGTGGTGGTATCAATTCTATTTTGCGACAGAGCGCGGTGCGGAAGGCTATGCCAAAAACACGCATGACTTTGCGCGCTTAATCTGGTCGCAGGCCTCGCCTGACTGGAAATTCAGCGACGCGGTCTTTAACGCCAGCGCCAAATCCCTCGATAACCCGGACCACGTCGCGGTGACGCTCAGTAACTATCGCTGGCGTTTAGGGCTGGAAAAAGGCGAGCGCAAATACGACCGCTACGAGCAAAAACTGGCCACGCTGCCGAATATCACCGTACCAACGATCACCATCGAAGGCGGTAACAACGGCGCGCCGCATCCGGCACCGCAGGCCTATGCAGCTAAATTTACCGGCAAATATGAGCACCGCACCTTCGGCGCAACCGTGGGGCACAATCCGCCTCAGGAAGATCCGCAGGATTTCTTTAAGGCGGTTATCGACGCGGATAAGCTGTGAAATGTGCTATTTTCAGTACGTTACCCTTCGGTCTGGAGAGTTCGGTGGAACATATTGACCACATCCTTGTCGTCGATGACGACAGGGATATTCGTGAACTGATTGTCGACTATCTCGTTAAGTCCGGTTATCGCGCCTCCGGCGCGGCGAACGGCAAAGAGATGCGTGCCGTGCTGGATAAACAGCATATCGATCTGGTAGTGCTGGATATCATGATGCCCGGTGACGACGGCCTTACGCTGTGTCGAGAGCTGCGCGTCGGGAAGTATAAAGATTTGCCCATTCTGATGCTGACCGCGCGCAACGAGGAGACGGACAGGATCCTGGGGCTGGAGATGGGGGCGGATGATTACGTCGTGAAGCCGTTTGTCGCACGTGAGCTACTGGCGCGCATTAAAGCGATTTTACGGCGTTTTCGCGCGATGCCGCCCAATTTACAGGTGACAGAAGCAGGGCGGCTGGTGATGTTCGGTGAATGGCAGCTCGATACCGTCGCTCGCCACTTAATCGACCCGGAAGGGGTGATCGTCGCGCTTAGCGGAGCGGAGTATCGTCTGCTGCGCGTTTTCCTTGACCATCCGCAGCGCGTGCTGACCCGAGACCAATTGCTCAACCTGACGCAGGGGCGAGACGCCGAGCTGTTTGAACGCTCAATCGACCTGCTGGTTAGCCGGGTTCGCCAGCGTCTCAATGAAGATGCCCGCACGCCCGCCTATATCAAAACCGTGCGCAGCGAAGGCTACGTCTTTACGATGCCGGTGACCATCAAAGAGGTTAACGAATGACGATCTGGCCGCGCTCGCTGCTGGCCCGTTTGCTGCTCGTCGTGCTGGCCGGTCTGCTGCTGGCTAACGCCCTGAGCCTGACGCTGGTCATGGTTGAACGCATGCACAGCGCCCGCACGGTGATGCTCGGTAATCTGGAAAACGATGTCGCAACCAGCGTCGCCATTTTAGACCGCTTACCGCCCAGCGAACGCGCCGCCTGGCTGCCGCGGCTTGAACGAGGTAACTATCGTTATATCCTGGGCACAGGGGAACCCGGCGCAGCGCCGACGGATCAGCGTTCGCAGGACGCCATCAGAACCTTAAAAGCGACGCTGGCCGCGCATTACCCGCTTAGCTTTACCGCCGTTCCTGGCGCCATTTCACATATTCAGGCCCACCTTACGTTACGCGATGGCGCGCCGCTGACCATTGACCTGATCCCACGCATGCCGCCCGTCGCCAGCTGGCTACCGGTCGTCCTCATCCTGCAGCTGCTCGTACTGGCCGTCTGCGCCTGGATCGCCGTGCGGCAGGTGGTACGGCCTTTTTCACACTTTACCCGTGCGGTGGATGCGCTGGATCCGGCGGCCAGCACGCCTATGACGGAAAAAGGGCCGCTTGAGGTGCAGCGGGCAGCGCATGCCTTCAACGCCATGCAGGCGCGCATACAGTCTTATCTCCGGGAACGCGCGCAGATCCTGGCCTCGATTTCTCACGATCTCCAGACGCCCATTACCCGCATGAAGCTGCGCGTCGAAATGGCCGGAGAGCCTGAACTTCGCGACAAGCTCCTGAACGACCTTGATAACATGTCTCGTCTGGTGCGGGAGGGCATTGCGTATGCCCGGTCATCGGAATCACTGGAGGAGACGTCACTGAAGCTGGAGCTGAACGCCTGGATCAACAGCATCGCCTGCGATTATCAGGACATCGGTAAAAACGTGCACTTTCAGGCAAGCGAAACCCGCTTGCCCATCGTCACGCGGCCGCAGGCGCTTCGCCGGGTGATGACCAACCTGCTGGATAACGCCCTCAAATTCGGCGAGCGTGCTGCGATTGCGATAGACGTTTCGTCGGACAGCGAGGTCATTATTCACATTATGGACGACGGACCGGGAATACCCGAAGCCGAGCTGGAGGCGGTTCTGCAGCCGTTTTATCGGGTTGAAACCTCGCGTAACCGCGATACCGGCGGGACAGGACTCGGCCTGGCGATTGCCGCGCAGCTGACCGCACAGCTGGAAGGAAAACTCAGGCTGGCGAACCGCGCCGGGGGCGGACTGGATGTCGCCATTACGCTACCGCGTCGTTCGTAGAATTGTACGGCTTTGTATCTCCCGGCCTGGGCGATACAGAGCCAGACAAAACCCACGCGTTTACACATACCCTGAACACATCCGCACGATGAAATAGCCTCACTGCAGTGTCGCAGGACATGTCATGTGAGGTCACTATGTTTCTGGTAATCGCTTTTCTGGGCGGGATGATAAGCCTGCTCAGCCCATGTACGCTCCCGGTTATTCCACTCCTGTTCGCCGGTTTCCAGGGGCAGCGTCGGCATATTCTGGCCCTGCTTGCGGGGATGATCGTGATGTTCACCCTGGTGGCAATGGTCGTCACCGTCGCCAGCGAGTGGATAACAGAGGCAACCATTGTCGGGCGCTGGATCGCGCTCGTCATTCTGGCCACCGCCGCGCTGGCCTTGATTTTCCCGTCTTTCGCCCAGCGTATTGCGGGACCGGCCGTCAGCGCGGGAAATGTTCTCAACAGCCGTAGCGGGCAAACGCGCGGAATGGCATCGGCTTTTCTGGCCGGGCTAGCGGTTGGGCTGCTCTGGTCTCCCTGCGCCGGGCCTATTCTGGGCGCGATTTTCAGCATTAATATTGCGGGGCATTCGGCCATCGCCACAGGCGCACTGCTTGCCGCCTATGGCAGCGGATGCGCGCTGATGCTGGGTCTACTCGTGTTCGGCGGACGCTCGCTGATGGCACCACTGAGAGCAAAATCGGCGCTAATGGCGAAGTTGCGTCAGGGTGCGGGGGTGGCGATGTTAGCGGCAGTCGTCATGAATGCGACGGGGATGACCTCGTTGCTGAAAGGCGCTAACGGCGTCGCAGACCGTCTTGAGACCGCGCTCTTAAGCCTGGCAAAACCCACAACCGCGACGGTGAAGCTCCAGCCGGTGGCAATCGCTGAGCCCAGTAGCCAGCTGCCTTCGCTAAGTGGTGGAACAGGATGGATAAACGGTGACCCTGTCACGTCTGAATCGTTACGGGGAAAGGTTGTACTGATTGATTTCTGGACGTGGGACTGCATCAATTGCCAGCATACGCTCCCCCATGTGCGGGAGTGGGCCACAAAGTACCAGCCGCAAGGTCTGGTGGTGATTGGCGTTCACACCCCGGAATATCCCTGGGAGAAACCGCTGTCGTCGGTTAAAAATGCGGTGAAGAAATGGCAACTGCCGTATCGGGTGGTGACGGATAACAACTATCAAATCTGGAATGCGTTCGGCAATCAGTACTGGCCTGCGCATTACTATTTTGATGCCAAAGGGCAGCTGCGCTATACCGCCTTTGGCGAAGGTGACTATGAGCAACAGGAAAAGGTTATCCAGCAGCTGCTCAAAGAAGCCCGCTCATAATCGGATCAGGGCTGGCGTTGAGCCACGATAAACAACCTTGGAAAAGCCAGCAGTATCTGCCCATTTTCCTGGAGTGGATACTGCTCTTCCAGCAGTTCATGGTAGCGTTTCAGGAACCGTTTCTGCTCGCTTTCGTTCAGTTCCTGAAGCCAGGGGCGCAGGCCGGTGGCGCTTACCCAGTCAATAATCGCCTGATGAGAACTCATTTTGTGATAATAGGTTGTCCGCCAGATATCCACGTCACAGCCAGCTTCAGACAGAATATCGTAATAAGCGTGTACGCCCGGCAGCGGTTCGCGGCCACGATCTGGGTAGTCTTGCTCCAGCGCCACTTCACGCATCGCCACATGGGTGGGTTCCAGCCAGTTATCAGGCATCTGGACCGCCAGCACGCCATTTAGCTTAAGCAGGGAGACTAGATGCGGCAGGAGATCGTAATGGTCCGGAATCCATTGCAGCGACGCGTTGGCATAAATCAGGCTCAGCGGCTGGCCGGGCGTGTACTGACGAATATCGGCCTCTACAAAATGGCAATCGGGTAAGGCGGCGCGTGCTTCCTCGAGCATGGCAGGGGAGTTATCGACCCCGGTGATGTGAGCAGAAGGCCAGCGATGCTTCAACAGCGCGGTGCTGTTTCCCGGTCCGCAGCCCAAATCCGCGATGGTAGCGGCCTCATCCAGAGGAACTCTGGCGAGCAGTTCTGCGGCCGGACGCGTTCTTTCTGCGCCAAATTGCAGGTAAAGAGAAGGGTTCCAGTCGGCCATTATCAATTCTCCGTTTTGCATGTTTCTGCAAGAATAGCACAGGCAGATGCCTGCAAAGCGGTAGTGGCGAGGGTGTTTGGCCAGAAGAAGCCAGCAGAGTCAGAAAATGAGGAGAGGTGCAAAAAATAATAAAACGGAAATATTACCCCTTAAAAGATTAAGGGGCAATACATTTATTGTAATTATTTTATGATTATTGTTTTTTAATATTTTATCGGCAAAGTGCTTCTTATGCTCTGTACCCGAAACTTTAAATATTAGATAATCATCGATGGGTATATCCCTGGTGTTTCGTAGGTCTTTGACCTCCTGGCCGCTTAGTTTTGCGAGAACTTCGTGGTCAGGTACTTTTTAAGTATAGGGAATATGCGGCACAATGAAAGCTGTCCTTAAAGACAGGTGATAATAGTTTCAGGTGTTATTATCAGGAACAAGAGCATGAATTCTGTCATTGAATTTTTTTTACACGACTACGATGATTTACCCTCAGCATTAGCGCGCGAACTTTACCGACTCCGGAGAAAAACGTTTCGGGACCGACTCGACTGGAAAGTGGAATGCGTCGAAGGTATGGAGAAGGATCAATTTGATTCCCATAACACGACATATTTACTGGGTATGTATGATGGACAGCTGTTATGCGGCGCACGATTTATTAACGCAACGCAGCCCACAATGATAAGCGAAATTTTTCATAATTATTTCGATAACCCCATTGTTTTTCCCGCAGATGTTCCTTGTTGTGAAGTGAGCCGTTTATTTTTAGATAAAGAAATACGAGATTCCGCAAGTCTGCATGGCGTGCCCGCCAGTAAAGCATTGTTTCTTGCAATGAATATTTATTGCATGAAGAACAACTATCATGGAATGTATGCTGTAGCCAGTCGTGGAATGTATGCCATATTTCGCCATGCGAACTGGAAAGTTGAAGTTATTCAGCGCGGTGTTTCTGAAAAAGGCGAGGTTATTTACTATATTTATATGCCCGCCAGCACCAGCATTATTGAAGACATTATTAGCAAAGACAAATCCAGTCACTGGCTTCGCGAAATGCTCGAGCACTTACGCCATTTATAACCAGTGGCTGAGGCTCAGTCCTCCAGTAACCGGAGTTCCGTTCCAAGTTTTATTGCGTGCCTTGCATTATTCACGCCGAGCTTTTTCATGATGTTGCCCATATGGAATTTAACGGTGCGCTCAGCAATAGACAATATAACAGAAATTTCTGCGTACGTTTTTCCGGCGCTGACCCATTTAAGGATTTGGCGCTCACGTGGCGACAGGAAAACATTCTTTTTCTGCTGATGTTGACTATACAGATTGAGTGTCTTCTGGTGTAACTGAACAAGGAAGCGTAGAAAATGCGGCCGATATTTTTCAATGTCAATCCCAGAATGCTTAGGACTGATGACGGATAAGACAACAAGATTATTCAAATAGTCATGCAGAGGAAACGTCTGTCCCTGATAAATATCATACTGAACACTTTCGTCGAAAATACGCGTCAGGTTATAACCATCTGACAGGACAACATCACTTTCCCAGAAAAAATCTTCCACACAGCGCAAAGCCCGAATGATAACAGGGTCAATGAACTGATATTTTTTTTCAAGGTAGATAGTAAACCACTCTGGACTGTTATTGATTATCCTCATCTGTGAGGGATCTTTCTTGTTCATAATGGCGTAGGCGAAGACGATCCCTTTGAAGTCCTCAAAAAACGCGTCCAGCTCACTCTGAATTTGCGTATTGATCGTTAAGTCGTTGTAATATGTATCCTTCACGTGAGTTGCTGCCTCCTGTACGAGTGGAGGAGCAAGTATAATATGCTTCGTTATCTGTAGCGAGTCGCATTTTAATCCAGTCAACAGATAAGACAGGCTGCCTCAACTGGCAGCCTCGTGAACGTTTGGGATTTTTGAATGGTAAATGCAGATGACTTAGGGAATTGTTGATGTTTTTATCGAATTTCGAAATCGTTCACTAAATATAGTAGGCTGCAAAATTTAGGAGGTTTTACGCTTTTCCCCCAGGTTCATACAAATTGAAATCAGGATTTAAACCAGTGGGTTACAGAATGCCTTTCAGGGCAATATGATAAAGCAGCATGATGGTTTTACCGTCGACAATCTTGCCGGTTTCAATGCGGCGTAATGCCTCTTCAAGCGTCATTTCCAGCACGTCGATATCTTCTCCCTCAGCCTTGATCCCGCCGCCGGCGCCGGTTCTGTCTTTCGGCTGATACTCGGCAAGATAAAAATAGAGTTTTTCCGTGACAGAGCCCGGGCTCATATAGGCTTCAAAGATTTTCTCTACGCGCGTAATGTGGAATCCGGTCTCTTCTTCCGCTTCTGCTTTGATGCGGCTTTCAGGATCCATGTTGTCCAGCAATCCCGCCGCCGCTTCAATTAAATCGTCCTCATGGCCGTTAATAAAAACAGGGAAGCGGAACTGGCGCGTCAGGATGACCGTCTTTTTCTCACGGTTGTAGAGAAGAATCGTCGCGCCGTTGCCACGGTCATAGACTTCCCGCTGTTGCCGCTGCCATTCGCCATCACGGCGCTGCAGGTCGAAGGTGTATTTTTTTAGGATGTACCAGTTATCTGACAGGGTTTCACTGTTAATGATGCGCACATCTGCACGTTTTGATTGCACGATTGTTCCTCCTTACGTAGAGTATTACTCATAAACAGCAACATCATGCACTTTCAAGGTGAAACATGCAACATCAGGAAAACAGGATGCTCACTCGTCAGCGAAAACAATTGATCCTTGAAAAGCTGGGTGCCGAAGGTCAGGTCCAGTCAAAAGCGCTGAGCATTCTTTTCGACGTCTCTGAAGACACTATCCGGCGCGATCTCCGCGAGCTGGCGGCAGAAGGGCGTTTGCAGCGTGTTCACGGCGGCGCACTACCGTCATCTTCCGCAATTGCTCCGTTTGCCGAACGACAATCCGTGAAGATGGATGCAAAAAAAAGGGTGGCCCGCAAAGGGGCACAGCTGATTTCATCAGGCCAGGTGGTGATTATCGACGGAGGCACGACAACCTCGGAGCTGATTACCTTTTTCCCGCCTGACTTGCGCATCACCGTGGTGACGCACAGCCCGAGTATTGCTCTGGGGCTTGTTGATCATCCTGCCATTGAGGTGATTTTGATCGGCGGACGGTTGTATAAACACTCGATTGTTGCGGTCGGCGCGGCGGCCATCGAAGGCATAGAGAATATTCATGCAGATCTGTTCTTTATGGGCGTGACCGGTATTCATCCGGATGCGGGGCTGACAACCGGCGATTTCGAAGAGGCATGCATCAAACGTGCATTTTCCGGCAGAGCCGCGGAAACGGTCGTTCTGGCGTCTCCGGAAAAGATCAACACCGCGTCGTCGTTTGTGATTGGCGATGTATCTTCAGTGAATACCATCATCGTTGAAGACGGTACAGATAAGGAGTGGATCCGCGCGGTATCGGAAAAGGGGGTATCCGTCGTGCTGGCCTCAGATCGTGACAGCCTCTGACAGCCAGCGACTGGCTGTCAGGATTAGCTTCTAAAATGTTCTCAAGCGAAATATTTGGGCTACCGACTTTCCGGCGCATGGCATACGGCTTCGATGTTATGACCATCAGGCGAGATGACAAAAGCGGCATAGTAATTTTCACCATAGGAACGTAGCCCCGGCTCACCGTTATCACGTCCGCCAGCGCCCAGCGCGGCATGGTAAAAATCATCTACCTGCTGACGGGTCTTGGCCACAAACGCCAGATGCAGAGGCGCCGGTTTGTCATTTGTCTGGAAAAGGCAAAGCGAAACGTCGCCAGAGCTCATCTCAACACCATAATCCGGCGCGCCTTCATCGACGAGTTCAACACCAAGCGGACGAAGCGCCTCGAGGAAGAAGGTTTTACTTTTTTCATAATCGCTGACGCCAAATTTCACATGATCAAACATTATCGACTCCTTGAAAGCGATAGAGAAATGAAGAGTATAGAAGGTGACAGGAGTCGAATATGAGCACAGGTGCGTCTATGTGACAGATATCTCGTTACATAGCAGACTGTTTCCGTCCAACAAACGTCCAGCGCAGGTAATCGTAAACCCAGTTAAACAGCATCGTGTACGGCAGGAAAAACAGTACCAAACCAATCTCAACAAAAAATGCCTCCGTCATCGTTAAATGCAGCATTACCATGGCCACAGGAATTAACGTGATGATAAGTCCGGCTTCGAAACAGGCCGCATGGAGCGCGCGGACGAGGAACGTTCTTTCAAACTGGTATTTTTTCTGAAGAGCGTCAAAGAATTTGTTAAACACAAAATTCCAGGCCGTGGCGGTAAGCGCGGATATCACGGACAGCGAGCCAGACTGGAGTACCGACACGTTCATCAGCCAGGCAAGCGACAGCGCGATGATAATGTTGGCCGTGACTTCAAAAATGACCGCGTGGAAAATCCTTTCTCTAAAGCTTTTATCTAATTCAATTTCCATAAGTTTACGGCAGCAGTGGGCAAAGGCTGAAGTATATCAAACGTCTTTCAACCATGTGTAAACGTAGACGTTGGGTCGTGCGGGGCCTCGACACAAATCATGCTTGAAAAGGTGGCTTCACATGATTCAATGGACCAGGTCAATCATGACCGCAGAAATGCAGATTTTGCCTCCACTTACGTTAGTACGTATAATGTATATTATGTTAAATGACATCTGATAGCTAATCACGAGCCGATACATCAATCTGTTATTAATTCTGACCACCCTCTCGCTTCTCGTCTTTCACTGTCGATAACGACGATTTGTGAAAAAAACTCAAAACACCATTCGATGGCGCATGCTGGTACCCTTCATGCCAGTGCAATAACCTGTCGCATACAGAATTGCTGGCAATAAAAGAAGGAACACCGAATGAAGTATGTGAATCTGGGTCGTAGCGGTTTGAAAGTCTCCCGTCTTTGTCTCGGTTGTATGAGCTATGGTGACCCCGAACGTTTGCCTCAACCCTGGTCCCTGGATGAAAAAGCGTCACGACCGCTCATCCGTCAGGCGCTTGAAGCAGGCATTAATTTTTTTGATACCGCGAATATCTACTCGGGCGGAAGTTCTGAAGAGATCACAGGAAAAGCGTTGAGAGAAATGGCCAGACGCGATGAGATCGTTGTGGCGACAAAGACCTTCTTTCCGTGGCGCAACTCACCCAATACCGGGTTTCTTTCCCGCAAGGCCATTTTTCAGTCTATTGACGATAGCCTGATGCGCTTAGGTATGGATTATGTGGATCTCTTTCAGATTCACCGTTTTGACCACTCCACGCCTGTTGAAGAGACCATGGAGGCTCTGCATGACCTCGTTAAATCAGGAAAAGTACGTTACATCGGCGCATCATCTATGGAAGCCTGGCGCTTTGCAAAAATGCAGCATACTGCTGAGCGTAACGGCTGGACTCGATTTATCACGATGCAACCGCAATACAACCTGCTTTACCGGGAAGAAGAGCGCGAGATGCTGCCCCTGTGTGAAGACCAGGGCGTTGGAGTGATCCCCTGGAGTCCGATGGCGCGCGGCAGGCTTACGCGCGACTGGAGTGTCACGTCCCGACGAACGCAAAACGATGCCTTTGCATTAAAAATGTACGAGAAGGCAGCCCTTCTGGATAAGCCCGTTATTGATGTTGTTGCCAGCATTGCTGAAAAGCACCATGTGCCAAGAGCCCATGTTGCACTTGCCTGGTTGCTATCAAAAACGGTCATCACAGCCCCGATCATTGGCGCGACCAAACCAGAACATCTTTCCACGGCTATCAGCGCACTGGACTTTACACTTAGCGATGCTGAAATCACGGAACTCGAGGCACTCTATCTGCCGCACCCCGTCGACGGGATCATTCCCCCGCTTCCTGATACGCCCCCTTCACTCACGCCGCCTTCAGCAATACAGAACCGTTAACACCCTTCCCTGGCCCGGCGTTGCCGGGTCTCATTCTTTTCAAGAATAACGAAGCACACCGTTTTCAGTGAGAGGCGATGAGTGGATTGACTTGTGAAAAAAATTCAGCAACGGATTAGCGCTAATCGGTCTATGGTGTATATCATTTCCGTATCAACGCAGTCGGGCGTTAAGGCACAAGGAAAAGGATTCTGTATGCAAATAAGCAGAGCTGATGTTGCCGATCTCATTTATTTCATGGCTATTGCACGTCATCGCAGTTTCAGCCGTGCTGCCATTGAATTAGGTGTCAGTGCATCAGCGCTTAGTCATGCCCTGAAGGGACTGGAAACCCGGCTCGGGGTTCGCCTGCTTAATCGCACGACCAAGAGCGTCACCCCTACGGCAGCAGGTGAAGAACTGGTTCAGTCTGTCCTTCAGCCTTTCGACATAATAGAAGGCGCATTTGAATCGCTTAACAAGTATCGTAATACCCCTGGCGGACGTATCCGCATCAATGCTGCCGTTGAAGCGGCCAATCTTTTGCTTGCGCCAGTTATGCCCGCGTTTATGGATCGCTATCCCGATATTGAAATCGATATTGTGGCCAGCAACCGTATGGTTGACGTCACTGATGCGGGCTTCGATGCCGGTATCCGCTATGGTGGCACCGTCCCGGAAGACATGGTTGCCCGGCGTTTATCTGCCGATATTCGCTGGATTATCGCCGCATCCCCAGACTACCTGGAACGTTACGGAACGCCTGAACATCCTGATGATTTATTACACCATCGTTGTATAAGCAATCGTCTCGGCGACGATCGGATTTATCGCTGGGAACTTGAGCGAGACGGCGAAACGTACCAAATCACTGTGCCAGGCTCTGTGACGGTCAATCAGGCTGAAACGGGCCTTGTGGCCGTCTTAGGCGGAGCCGGCCTAATGTATTTTCCGGAGCCTTTTGTTGCACCCTATGTGAAGGATGGACGGCTCCGCCTGGTGCTTACGGAATGGTCCCCGCTGGAGGAAGGTTTTTATATCTATTATTCAAGCCGCCGGCAACTGCCGACCGGGCTTCGCCTTCTGATTGAGTTCATACAGGAGGCCAGGCCGCTGGGGTTGTGAAATAGCGCTTCCATGCGGGACGATACGGGAACAGTTGTAGGAATCATTTGATCACCGAGTTAACGCTGCTATTATCAAAGTATTAATCTTCGAATCATAAATTTTTTCAATATATTACCCTGCTAATTAATAGTCCTCACGGAATGAAGGAGCTTCCTCGATGAACTTACCCGGTCAGCAGTCGCCTGACAGCACCCTTCCCTCTTATGATCTCTCGCGAAGCCTTGGCCTACAGGCCGGTGCAGATATCGATTTTAAAAAGCTGGCCGCACAGCTCGACTGCACGCGTAATTTTTACAATGTCGGCATCATTTTTGATGATGGCAAGCAACGCTGGCTGGTTCGCCCGTCTCGACGCATTGCTGATGTGAATCAGAGCACCGTCAGCCATGTAGTCATCAGTAAAATTCCGGATGCTAAGGAAATCAGTGCAGAAAAAGCTGTGGTTGCGACGCTAACTACTCCGTCACTTGCTACGGAAATTACCTCGACCGGTTTTGCCTGTGGCGCGATGATTGTTACGCTTGTCATGGCGTTTGGTGCCGGTGCGGCAGTACCGTTTACCGCTGGCGGGTCTGGTGTGATTGCGGCGATTAGTCTGTCCGGTACACTGGCTACGGGAGCGCAATGCATGATTGGCGCGGGCCGTCTGCTGGCTATCCATAACGACCATGGTTCCGATGTTGCATGGCTTGACAGCCAGGACTGGTACGTTGCCACCACGACAGTTCTGGATGTCATTTCGCTTGCTGCGGCAGGAACCGCGCTAAGAGGTACTTTAGAAACGTACAAGCTGATGAAAGCGGCGTCTTCAAGTAAAGTTACCGCCTGGTTCCAGAGCCTGAGCCGTGCCGAACGTAAGCGCATCACGGAAGAGATCATTAAAGCGCAGAATCCAGGTATCTCCAGTGCCGGGGTAAAGGCCGCGATCCGCGCAGGTGTTTATCCGAAACGTTTCCCAAGCGAATCGTTACAAAAATCACTGCAGCGCGAGCTGATGAGTGCGGTCAACAACGCATCGGCCTTTGTGGGGAGCTCACTCACTGGGACTATCCGCAATCCACAAAATACCGTCCAGTCAGGACGCTATGTAGTAGGTGTGCTGCAATCATTTTTACCTAACTGAACGCTGAGTATTTAAATGTTTAAAGTTTTAACCCGTCGCCTGCAACACTGTAACGAGGTGGCTACCAGCATAAGCAATACCTCCCCGACACAGCTGCAACAGCTAAAGACTCAGTTGGCTGAAGAAATGGGCAAACCTGTGGGTCTACACACCATGGGTATTCCGGCGGCAATCAGTACTCTCGGGGTAATTGTCAGCTTCGCGATTCCTCAGCTGTGGTTGGGCTATGATGTACTCGCCGCACTCGGCCAGCCAGCCGAACGCGTATTCGTGTGGGTTGTGCTGATCGCCCTCCTGTTCGCAAGCATCAACGGCGTGACGATGTTTATGATTGGCAAAGGCAGCATGCGCGCCGTGCGGTTACATCTTACGCTGGCGGTGATGAGTCTGGTATTAACGGCAGCCTATTTGCTGGCCGCGCTGAGCGGTAGCGCTGCTCCGGGCGTCAGTCTGACCGCTGCGATGGTGAGTACTGTCATGCTGGGGCTTAGTGGCAGCTGCATCTTCTCTACCGCTTTCTATAAGATGCTGCTATTTACTCTGCATAACAGAGCCTGGCGCAAACTGATCAGCAAGGCGCGCTAAGCATTCAACCCGTAAAAACCCGCCGCTACCGGCGGGTTTTTTTAAGGCTTTTTATGCCTGCGCAACCAAATTAACTTATACGCCGCAGGAATAATAAACAGCGATAGCAGCGGTGCCGTAATCATCCCGCCAATCATGGGCGCCGCTATCCGGCTCATGACTTCTGAGCCTGCCCCGGTCCCCCAGAGAATGGGCAGCAGACCGGCAATAATCACCGCGACGGTCATCGCCTTTGGCCGCACGCGCAGCACGGCGCCCTGATAAAGGGGGTCATCAAGCCCCTGTTCAGTGAACGTTTCGCGCTGGGACAGCGCCGGATGTGCTTCAACGGCATGACGCAAATACATCAGCATGACCACTCCAAACTCTGCTGCCACCCCGGCCAGGGCGATAAACCCGGTGCCGGTTGCCACGGACATATGGAAGCCCTGCCAGTACAGGAACCATATCCCGCCGACCAGCGCGAACGGCAGGCTCATCAGGATCAACAGGGCCTCATCCACGCGACGGAACGCCAGATAGAGCAGAACGAAAATGATCATCAGTGTCATCGGCACCATCAGCTTCAGTTTCTTGTTGGCGTGCTCAAGCAGTTCAAACTGCCCGGAGAATGACACGCTGGTACCCGGCCTGAGCTTCACGTTCTGGCTGATGGCCGTCTTAATGTCGTTCACCACCGACACCATATCCCTGCCGCGGGCATCGATATAAATCCAGCTCGCAGGCCGGGCATTCTCCGTTTTCAGCATCGTGGGGCCTGAAACAACGTTGATATCTGCCACATCACCCAGCGTAATCTGCTGTTTCATTGGCGTCAGGATCGGCATCTGCTTCAACGCGCTCGGGCTATTCCGGTAGTCCTGAGGATAACGAATATTAATCGGATAGCGGGCCACGCCTTCCACCGTTTCACCCACCGTCGCACCGCCGATGGCCGAGGAGACGAACAGCTGCACGTCGCCCACCGTCATTCCATAGCGGGAAGCTTTCTCCCGGTTGATATCGACATCGATGTAGCGCCCGCCTTCCAGACGTTCTGCCAGGGCAGACACCACGCCCGGCACCGTTTTGGCTACCGCTTCAATGCTTTGCGCCGTGGCGTCGATATCAGCCAGAACGGTACCAGACACCTTGATGCCAATCGGGCTTTTAATCCCGGTCGACAGCATATCAATGCGGTTGCGAATGGGCGGAACCCAGAGATTCGCCAGACCGGGCAAACGAACGGTCTTATCAAGCTCCTCAACGATCTTGTCAATCGTCATCCCGGGACGCCACCGATCCTCAGGCTTAAGCTGAATGGTGGTTTCCACCATTTCGAGCGGCGCGGAATCCGTTGCCGTTTCGGCTTTGCCGGCCTTGCCGAAGACAGAGGCCACTTCAGGGACGGTTTTTATTAACTTGTCCGTGGTCTGTAACAATGCCGCCGCTTCTGCCGGAGAGACGCCGGGCAACGTCGACGGCATATACAGCAGATCGCCTTCGTTGATCTTCGGTAAAAACTCGCCGCCTACCTGGCTCAGGGGCCAGATCACCGTGAAGATGGATAAGGCCGCAACCAGCAGGGTTGTTTTGGGCCAGTTGAGCACCCGAATCAGCAGCGGATGATAGGCGTTAATCAGCAGCCTGTTCAGCGGGTTACGGGTCTCGGCGGGGATTTTACCCCGGATCCAGAATCCCATCAGAATGGGGATCACGATGATGGCCAGCGCGGCCGCCCCTGCCATGGCGTACGTTTTGGTGAAGGCCAGCGGACCAAACAGCCGCCCTTCCTGCCCCTCAAGGGTAAAGATGGGAATGAAGGATAAAGTGATGATCAGCAAGCTGATAAACAGCGCCGGTCCAACCTCTACAGAGGCGTTGGTAATCACCTTCCAGCGGGTGGCGTTATCAATCTGCTCTCCCGGGTGCTGGTGATCCCACTCTTCCAGCCGCTTATGCGCGTTCTCAATCATCACGATGGCGGCATCCACCATCGCGCCGACGGCGATGGCAATGCCTCCCAGCGACATTATATTGGCGTTCAGCCCCTGGAAATGCATGACGATAAAGGCAATACACAGGCCAAGCGGCAGAGAGATAATCGCCACCAGCGCCGAGCGAATGTGCCAGAGGAACAGCGCGCAGACGATGGCCACCACGATAAACTCTTCGAGAAGTTTGCTGCTCAGGTTATCAATGGCCCGGTCGATGAGCTGGCTGCGATCGTAGGTGGTCACAATCTCAACGCCCTCCGGCAGGCTGGCCTTCAGCGTCTCCAGCTTGTCTTTTACCGCCGTAATGACCTCGCGCGCGTTTTTACCCGAACGCAGGATCACCACGCCGCCCGCCACTTCACCCTGCCCGTTCAGCTCGGCAATACCACGGCGCATTTCCGGCCCCGTTTGTACGCGGGCAACATCACGCAGGTAAATCGGCACACCGTTCTCACCGGTTTTCAGGACGATGTGATTGAAATCATCGATGGTCTGCAGATAGCCGCTGGCCCGCACCATATATTCCGCTTCCGCGATTTCTACGGACGATCCCCCCGCTTCCTGATTAGACGATTCAAGGGCCTGCTTAACTTCCGGCAGGCTGACGCCGAACTGCGCCAGCTTTAACGGGTCAACCTGAATCTGATACTGCTTCACCACGCCGCCAACGGAGGCCACCTCAGCCACGTTCGGGATTGTTTTCAGCTCAAATTTAAGGAACCAGTCCTGCAATGATCGCAGCTCGGCGAGATCGTGTTTTCCGCTGCGGTCCACCAGCGCATACTCAAATATCCAGCCTACGCCCGTGGCGTCCGGGCCGATTTCGGAACTCACGCCGGCGGGGAGTTTGCCCTGAACCTGATTCAGGTACTCCAGCACGCGCGAGCGGGCCCAGTACAGATCGGTCCCGTCTTCAAAAATAACGTACACATACGAATCACCAAACTGTGAAAAACCGCGCACGGTCTTCGCGCCAGGAACCGACAGCATGGTGGTAGTGAGTGGATAGGTCACCTGGTTTTCAACAATCTGCGGGGCCTGGCCGGGATAGCTTGTTTTGATAATCACCTGAACGTCAGACAGATCGGGCAAGGCATCGACCGGGGTGTTGATGATGGTCCATGTCCCCCAAACGCTGAGAAACAGCGCGCCCATCATCACCAGGAAACGGTTGGCGACCGAACGCCGGATAATCCATTCAATCATCATCGTCTCCTTAATGGCCTGAATGCGCGTCGTCAGCGGCTTCAGCGTGGCGCATGCGCTCCAGCGCGCCGGTAATATTGGCCTCCGAGTCAATCAGAAACAGACCGCTGACCACCACCGACTCCCCCTCTTCCAGTCCGGTACCAATGCCGGACTGCTGCTGTGATTCATGCAGAACGTGGATCCTTTTCGGTACAAACTTCCCGTTCGCATCAACGATAATAACGCGCTGTTCTTTCCCGGTATCGATAACGGCCTGAGACGGAATGAGCAACATTTCCTGACTTTGGGTATTCAGCTTCAGGTAGGCATTCATGCCCGGTTTCAGCAGTTCATCCTTGTTGGAGACCTGCAGGCGCACCTGCAGCGTACGGGTGGTTTGATCCACGCTCGGCAGAAGACGCCATTTTTCAACCGGGAAGGATTTACCCGGATAAGCCGGTACCGAAACAGTAAACTGCGAGGTATCTTTCAGCAGATAAGCAATGGATTCAGGAACCGCCGCGCCGATCCAGACCGGATCCATCCCCTGAATCTGCGCCACCACCTTCTCTTTGGAAATATTCATTCCGGTGCGCAGGTCAAAGGCCGTGATCACCCCGTCAATGGGCGCCTTGATGGTAAACCGGGTCTGGATAGTACGGGTCGCACGCAGCCGCTGAATATCGTCATCCGGCATACCCGCCAGGCGCAGACGCTCCAGAACGCCTTTTATCTGCGTGGGCGTTCCGCCGGTGCCGGAAAGCAGGAGGAACTCGCTCTGCGCTTCGACCCAGTCCGGAATGGTGATATCAACCAGCGGCGTGCCTTTTTTCACCTTATCGCCAATCGTCAGCGGGTACACTTTTTCAACGAACCCTTCCGCACGCGCCTGCACAATGACAAACTGATAGTCGTTATAGCTGACGTTGGCCGGGATCGTCTGGGCATAATTCAGCTTTCCGCGCGTCACTTTTTGCGTTTTTAATCCCAGGTTCTGAACCTGGGTCGGATCGATACGGATACCGTCACTGTTTTTATCATTCTCATCGGCATATTTCGGCACCAAATCCATATCCATAAACGGTGATTTACCGGGCTTATCGAATTTCACGTCAGGTTTCATCGGGTCATACCAGAAAAGCACCGTTCTTTCAGAAACGCTATTTTCTGTTTTTTCAGATGAATGAAGAGCCTGCCAGGCCGTCACCGATATCAGCCCTCCTGCAATAAGGCTGCCGACTATCATGGCAGCGTATTTTATTTTTAATGAGGCCATGCCGTTTCTCGCTATTTAATGCTCTTGAGTAAAGAGAGATTGCCCTGCTGAACAAACGAGAAATTCACGTGGCTGCCGACTTTTAAGGCAGTAATACTCGCGTCGGCCTGCATAAAAGTAAAACGCATGGTCATCGCGGGCCAGCCAATTTCCGGGATGGCTTCGTGAGAAATCGTCACTTTTTTATTCGTGAGATCAATATCCTTCACAATGCCGGTCCCGGTGATAACCTGCTGTGAGGCACTTTCGCTGGCAGCGCTCATCGCCTCGTGCTGATGAACCTCAGCCTGAAGACCGGCAGAAAACATAATGATTGCACCAAATACGACGGCGTTAAGTGAATTGCGCATGTTTAATATCCTTTTTAATTAAATGAGGTTATTCGGCCCAACCGCCGCCCAGCGCGGTGAAGAGGTTAATTTCATTAACCTGCCGGGCATAAATAAGGTCGAGAATATTTTGCTGCGTGGAAAACAGCGACCGTTCCGCGTCTAATACTTCGATATAGCTCACCGCACCGCTGGTATATAATCCTCTGGCTCGCTGCAGGGTAATATTTAGCGAATCAAGATACCGTCCTTGCGCAGCAAGCTGCTGGTTGAGGCTGTCCCGCAGCGCGAGCGCGTCGGCAACCTGCCTGAAGGCAGCCTGTATTTTTTGTTCGTAATTCACAACCGACTGCTGCTGACGAATTTCAGCCAGCTTCAGGTTGGCCTTATTCCTGCCCGCATTAAAAATCGGAAGCTCAATTTTGGGGATGAAATTCCACATCCCACTGCCCGCGGTAAACAGGCTGGATAATTCCGTACTGCCTGTTGAAAGCCCGCTGGTCAGGGTAATTGACGGGAAAAAGGCGGCACGCGCGGCGCCGATATTCGCATCGGCCGCGTTAAGCTGATGCTCCGCCTCCATAATATCCGGGCGCTGCAGCAGTATCGCTGAAGAAAGATGGGGCGGGAGTTTTACCGGCGCAATATCGCGGGCGTTCATTCCGCTGTCGCCCGGCAATCCGCGATAGGTGCCGAGGAGCAGCTGCAGAGCATTGTTGGCCTGCGCCAGCTCCCCCTCTCGTTTGGCAATCTCTGCCTGCGTGCTTTCGATCTGTCCCCGGGCCTGTTCCAGCGCCAGCACGTTGGTGCTCCCCGTCACCAGCTGCTGCTCAACGAACGCATAGGAGTGCTGGTAATTAGCCAGCGTATCCCGCGCGATGCGCAGCTGTTTATACGCCAGCTGCTGGTTGAAATAGCTCTGCGACACGTTAGAGACGAGCAGAATATGCACCGCGCGACGGGCCTCTTCGCTGGCGAAATAGTTTTGTCGGTCGGCCTCGCTCAGGTTCTTCAGCTTGCCGAAAAAGTCGAGTTCGTAGCTAAGCGCAAGACCGGCGTCGTACTGCCGTGAGGTCGGGTTGTCACTTTTTAGCCCGCCGCTGTACGTGATACTTGCGGATCCATTCAACTGCGGATAACGATCTGCCTCCGTCACGTTGAACTGCGCCCGGGCCTCTTCAATCTTCAGGGCGGCCATTTTGATATCGCGGTTGTTTTTCAGGGCTTCTGTAATCAATCCAGCTATCTGAGGGTCGACGAAGAAGTTGCGCCAGCCGGTGTCCTGATACCCGGCCGCCGCGGGCGTCAGGCCGTTGCGCGAGAGCGAAAACTGCCGGGGTACCGGTGATGCCGGGCGCGGGTAGTCAGGCGCCAGCGAGACGCAGCCTGCCAGGATAAATACCGTAGTGATGCTGAGTCGTTTTAACAGGAACATAGCGGTTCAAATCAAGTCCAGAGGATTTTTAGGGCTACTCTACTGAACGCATCCTGTTTGACCGGTGACAGGATAATGACAATGTTGTCATTTATGGCGTAAGTCATTGTTAACGATCGCGGGCTCACTAGAATGTCATCAGCAGCCAGTCTGGGGAGCAAGATGAAAATACTGATCGTTGAAGACGAAATGAAAACCGGGGAATACCTCAGCAAGGGGCTGACGGAAGCGGGGTTTGTCGTGGACCACGCGGATAATGGCCTGACCGGGTACCACCTCGCCATGACCGCGGAATATGACCTGCTGATTCTGGATATCATGCTGCCCGACGTGAACGGCTGGGATATTGTCCGCATGCTTCGCTCTGCCGGCAAAGGAATGCCCATCCTGTTACTCACGGCCCTCGGGACGATAGAGCACCGGGTTAAAGGGCTTGAGCTGGGCGCGGATGATTATCTGATTAAGCCTTTCGCCTTTGCGGAACTGCTCGCCCGGGTCAGGACGCTGCTAAGACGCGGAAATACGGTGATCGCGGAAAGCCAGCTTCAGGCGGCTGACCTGACGGTTGACCTTGTGTCGAGGAAGGTCAGCCGGGCGGGCAATCGCATCCTGTTAACCAGCAAGGAGTTCAGCCTGCTGGAGTTTTTCATGCGTCATCAGGGCGAGGTGCTGCCCCGCTCCCTGATTGCCTCGCAGGTGTGGGATATGAACTTTGACAGCGACACGAACGCAATAGATGTGGCGGTAAAGCGCCTGCGCGCAAAGATCGATAACGATTTTGAACCCAAGCTGATCCAGACGGTACGCGGCGTAGGCTATATGCTGGAGGTGCCGGATGCCCGTTAAGCCCCTCCGACGCCCGTTCTCGCTTGCGCTGCGGCTGACCTTTTTTATCAGCCTCTCCACCATACTGGCCTTCTTCGCCTTTACCTGGTTTATGCTGCACTCCGTTGAGAAGCACTTTGCCGAGCAGGATATCAGCGACTTACAGCAGATTAGCAGCGCAATGCATCGCATCCTCCAGTCTCCGGCCGATCCCGACCAAAAGAAAATCAACAAGCTCAAAGAGTCGGTCGCCAGCTACCGCAACGTGGCCGTCCTGCTGATGGATCCGCAGGGCAATACCCTGTTCAGCTCGGCGCAAGGCGCGGCATTGCGCCCGGCGATGAACACAGCGAACTTTAGCGAACACCGTCAGGCACAGGATGTGTTTCTCTGGACGGTAGAAGACCCGGTCAAGCCTATGCATGCCGGGTCCGACATGAAAATGGAAACGTACCGGATTATCGCCTCCTCAGGCAGGGCAACGCTGCAGGGCAAAACCCAGGACTACGTCATGCTGATCGGGCTCTCGATTAATTTTCATCTCCACTACCTTGAGGCGCTGAAGAAGAATCTTTTTGCCATTGCCGCGGCGATCAGCCTGCTGATTGTGCTGGTGATTCGTATCGCGGTGCGCCAGGGACACTTGCCCTTGCGTAACGTCAGCACCGCCATTAAAAATATCACCTCCGAAAATCTGGATGCGCGACTGGAGCCGTCCCGCGTGCCCGTTGAGCTGGAACAGCTGGTGATCTCCTTCAACCATATGATTGGGAAAATTGAAGATGTCTTTACCCGGCAGGCGAATTTTTCCGCCGACATCGCGCATGAAATCAGGACGCCCATCACCAACCTGGTGACGCAAACGGAAATCGCGTTGAGCCAGAACCGCTCCCAGAAAGAGCTGGAAGATGTCCTCTACTCCAGCCTGGAAGAGTACAACCGGATGACCCGCATGGTCAGCGACATGCTCTTCCTGGCGCAGGCGGATAATAATCAGCTCATCCCGGATCGGGTGATGTTTGATTTAAGCGCCGAGGTGATGAAAGTCTTCGATTTCTTCGAAGCCTGGGCGGAAGAACGCCACGTCTCGCTGAAATTTAACGGGATGCCCTGCCTGATAGAAGGCGATCCGCAGATGTTCAGAAGAGCAATCAATAATCTGCTCTCCAACGCCCTGCGCTATACGCCGGAAGGGAAAACGGTAACGGTCTCCATCAGAAAACGGGATAACGACGTTGAGCTGGTGACAGAAAACCCCGGCACGCCGATCCCACAGGCGCATCTGCCAAAGCTGTTTGACCGTTTTTATCGCGTCGATCCGTCCAGGCAGCGTAAGGGCGAAGGCAGCGGGATTGGGCTTGCCATCGTGAAGTCCATCGTCACCGCGCACCACGGAAAAGTCCGCGTGGAATCGGATGCGGTGTCGACGCGCTTCATCCTCACCGTGCCGGGGAAAGTGCTCTGAGCGTCAGCAAACCGCGCGGCACACTTCAAGGACCTTTTCCCTGAGCCAGCGATGCGCCGGATCCCGTTCCATGCGCGGATGCCACATCTGGGATACCGTAATAGTGCGGGTCTTAAAGGGCAGTTCAAAGACGTGCACGCGCTCGGTCATCGCCTGATTAAGGAGGTACAACGCCGGTACCATAGCAATCAGGTCGGAGGCCAGCGCTACGGATAACGCCGTCGGGAATCCAGGCACCACGCTGGCGATCTTTCGTTTCATCCCCCGCTCCGCCAGCGCGTCGTCCACAGACCCGTGTAACGCCCCATCAGGCGACGCCACCACATGGCCCCAGGCAACATAATCGTCAAGGCTGACCTCAGGCTGTGAAGACAGCGGATGTCCCTTGCGCACCGCGCCAACAAACCGATCCTGAAAGAGCCTTTGCAGCCGTATTTCAGGCCCCATGTTGCTCTGCACGCCGATCTCCAGGTCGACAAGCCCCTCCCGTAAATAGCGCGACGTTTTTTCAGGTTTGGGAGCGAAGCGGATGCAGACCCCGGGCGCAACGCTCGCCACCGCGGCTATGAGCATGGGTCCAAACGCCACGACAAAACCGTCGTTGGCCCGAATAGTGAACAGCCGTTCGAGGCTTTCCACCTTCAGCGTGTCGGTGGAGGGTTGCAGCACCGCCCTCGCCTCGTGCACGGCGCTTCTGGCGCGGTCCCGGGTGGCTTCGGCCCAGGGCGTCAGCACCATATGACGCCCGGCCCGCACCAGAATAGGATCGCCGGTCACCTCCCGCAGCCGGCTCAGGGTGCGGCTCATGGCGGAGGTGCTCAGGTTTAAACGTCGCGCCGCGCCCGCCACGCTGGCTTCGGCCAGCAAAACGTCGAGCGCAACCAGAAGGTTAAAGTCAGGATCGGACACGATGGCTCCTCAGATAAGGCGTTATATGCAACGATTAAGTGCAAATGCTGCGTCTTCCGCCCTGTATAGCGCATGATTATAGTTTCGTCATCACTATTCTTATCCGGAGTAACGACGATGACGCTATTTACCAACCAGCCCGGCGATGAAGGTTTACCCGGGCATGAACGCGCCCGGGTCCTGGCCGCCGTCATGACCACCACGTTGATGGGCGTCTTTGACGGCACCATGATCAACATCGCGCTCCCCTCCATGGCTAGAACGATGCAGGTCCCCGCGAACGTTGCGGTCTGGTTCGCTAACGGTTATCTGCTGTCAGCGGCGATGACGCTGGCTATTTTCGCCGCGCTGGCGGCCCGCGTGGGCTATCGCCCGGTCTTTCTGAGCGGGCTTGCCACCTTTACGCTCACCTCGCTCGGCTGCGCGCTGGCAACAACGCCGGAAATATTAACCGGGATGCGAATTCTGCAGGGCATCGGCGGGGCGGCGACCCTGAGTATTGCTCCGGCGATCCTGCGGTCCGTTTTTCCGGGCCGACTGCTGGGCCGCATTCTGGGGCTGCACGCCCTGCTTATCGCCTCCAGCACGGCGATCGCCCCGGTACTCGGCGGAACAATACTGGACGCAC
This sequence comes from Enterobacter sp. GER_MD16_1505_Eko_090, assembly GCF_003331015.1. Taxonomy (NCBI): domain Bacteria; kingdom Pseudomonadati; phylum Pseudomonadota; class Gammaproteobacteria; order Enterobacterales; family Enterobacteriaceae; genus Enterobacter; species Enterobacter sp. GER_MD16_1505_Eko_090. Next base: position 116,162 of record NZ_PUQF01000010.1, read on the forward strand.
TGAGCTGGCAATGGCTGTTCGCCATTAACCTCATTCCGGGCAGCATCGCCCTGCTGCTGGCGTGGCGAGCCTTGCCGCGGGAATCGGTTGCTGACAGACCGCCCTTTGATGCACCGGGTGCCGTGCTCTCCGCCGTCCTGTTAGGTTCCGCGATCATGCTGGCCGACAGCCTTCAGCACGTGGCGCAACACGTTAGTCTGCAGGCCGTCTGCTGGAGCGTTCTCGTGCTGGTTAGCGCCCTCGCCTTTACCTGGCGGATTCGGCGCGCGCAACATCCGTTACTGCCGCCGGTGATGTTCAAAAACGGGCGCTTCACCCTCGCCGCGCTGACCTCGCTGGCCTCGTTTGTCAGCCAGGGGATCACGTTTGTCGCGCTGCCGTTCCTGTTTCAGAGCGTGTATGGCTACAGCCCGGTGGTGTCGGCGCTGCTGTTTACCCCATGGCCGATTGGCATCGTGCTGATCGCGCCGCACGCGGGTCGCTGGGCGGATACGATCTCCGCGCCGCTCATCTCGACCCTCGGGCTGATGGTTTTTGTCGGCGGGCTGGTCCTGCTGGCCACGTTGCCGGAGAATCCTTCCGTGTGGAATATCTGCCTGCGCAGTCTGGTCTGCGGGATGGGATTTGGCTGCTTCCAGAGTCCCAATAATCGGGAAATGCTCGCTAACGTGGCGCGGGAACATGCCAGCTATGCCTCCGGCGTGTTGTCGATCGTCAGAACATTCGGCCAGTGTCTCGGCGCCGCCGTGGTGGGGGTTCTGCTGGGAGCGGCGGCAGGATGGGACCATCAACATGCTATCCAGGTTGCACTGTGGTTAGCCGTCATCGCCTCGACGGGTTCGGTGGTATTTAGCCTGAGCAGGCTGCGCCCTGCGGTTCGGGCATCCGCGTAAATTGTTGCAGCGCCTCTCGGCGCTGCTCGTTTTTACGCCTACGCTGCAGGGCGTTCGTTCCACGCATCAGTGTACTGAATATTTCCGTCCAGAATTTTCCATGTGATTTTTGCATATCGCAAAGATACATTTTCCATGTGACCAGTACCGGGACAATCTCTTGTATCATCATCTGTTGGAATGCTCAGGTTATGAATCAGATCTCTGAGCTCTATACTTCCTTCACGGTCTGCAACATCAGAACCGCCACGGATCATTGCTCCGCCATCGTCTTTCAAAAAGAGGTGTACTGGTACAGCCATTTCTATAACTCCTTATGTTAATTAATCTCTTATTCCATTGGCTATGAGGTTAATTACAGGCATGATCGCTACACCATCTGCATAGAACAGATCAGAATTAGTGAATGAATAAACCTTGCCGGTGATTTTTACATTTACCGTGTTCCCATAAGCTGAAGCAGTAACATTGCTTGTATTGGCTTCAAGGAATGGTGACCGATCTTCAAGGGCTTTCATAATGTTCCCGCTGTTGTCTTTATCTAAATAGAAGCGGTAAACATCCGACACCGTAGCGCCTCCATCATCATACTTAGTTATGTACAGTGTGACGGAATCAGAGAGTTTCTGTTTGCTGACAAAACTATCGTGAGAAGGTGCGTTAAAAGAGTATTGATATGTCAGAAACCCACAAACAACGAGCAATAGAATCGTTGTGAGTAAGCAATGAAGCCGTTTAATAACCGTATTTCTTTGCATATTCTATACCTTGCCTTATCCAAAACTGATCGTGAGGATCATCCCCATAAGGCGGTTTTTGATACCAGTGCCCCCATTTCTTTTTGGAGGTTTTAGCTCTTTCCTGCGCCCATCCAGCACCCATCAGTAGCGTTTCTGAGGGTATCCCGGCAGCATAGCCAGCCGAACCATAATTGAAGTTCCCAAAATTTGCTAACTCCGGGTGTCCTTGCTTGTAATCCCACGGCCCCTTATTTCTTACTTTTTGATAAAACCAAAGATAGGTCGTAGGGATAGCCATGTTTCTACTCATACCATGCGCTCTTGCAATCCTCATGTTTGCCAACACAAGTGCGATTCCTTCTTTAGGCAACAAAGGTATAACAGCCATATTAACCATCCATCCACTGTGGGTATGTGGCCGCGTATCGTACACTTTTGCGATGGTAAAAAAGATATCTGTTTCCAGAGAAATGACGGAAAAATATCCGACTAAGGTATTAATCGCATTAAAAATCAAAGAAATGTAGGCTGCGCCCTGCGCGGCCTCCAGGCAAGCGTTGCACAATGTAGGCCGGGTAAGCGCAGCGCCACCCGGCAAGAAAGACGGCGCGTTTGTTTACTCCAGCGCCAGCAGCGCAAAGCTCGCCAGCCAGTGCCCGCCGCTGTAGTGGCTGCCAACAACATGCCCGACGCTGGCGGCCAGATGTTTCGTCACCGCCTCGCGCAATGCCGGTTGCGCCGGGTGGCTGGCAGGAAGCGCTTTAGCTATGTGCTTCATACACCACGCGCGGCTAAGGTTTAACCCGTCCAGATGGGCAATTTTCGGGTCGGTACGATCGCTCACTTCCGCCGGGTTCATCAGTGCCGTAACGGCGCCCACCTCCGGCAGAAACGCGTCAAACCAGGCCGGGAAGTCTTCCGACACCTTGCTCATCAGCAGCGCCTCCGTCAGCGCGCCGGAAATATACTCGTCTCCGCCGGGCTCATAATGAGCCGGATAGCGCGTGTCGGCGAGATAAAACCGCTCAGCCGCCGCCAGAATTGCCTGCTCAAGCGCCTTGTCGCCCACTGCGCGACCATAATCCAGCGCCAGCGCGAGGGAAAACGCGGTGTTGTAGTGCGTCCCGACGCGGATCGGATAGGTGAGCTTGCCGAGGTAATCCACCAGCCGGTTGCGAATGTCCTGGGTTAACGGCTCCAGCGTCTGGTACCAGCCTGCGGCCTGCGGCAGCGACGACTGTTTCAGCTCCTGGGCCAGCGCCAGCAGCCAGCCGTAGCCATACGGCCGCTCAAACGAGGCGCGGAACGGCGCGGTAAAATAGGCCAGCTCCTTCGCCACGTTCTCTTCGGTCAGGTGCTCGTCAAAAAGCGCGACGATCGCGTCCCGGCACGGTAATTCTGGATAGAGGCGCACGCAGCGCAGCAGCAGCCAGTAGCCGTGCACCGCCGAGTGCCAGTCAAAACAGCCGTAGAAAATGGGATGCAGCTCGCGCGGCGGCAGCACGTCACCATCATCATTCAGCAGGTGCATGATGTGGTTCGGGTATTCCTGGCGCAAATAGGTCAAAGGCATGCGGGCAAACGCGTCGGCCTGATGTTGCGTTAATTCCATGACAGCTCCTTAGCGAAACACGAGGAAGTACATTAAGAACACGTTCACCACCAGCAGGGTTAACGCGGTCGGGATCTGGATCTTGATCACCTGATATTTGTCTTTCAGCTCCAGCAGCGCGGCGGGAACGATATTGAAGTTCGCGGCCATCGGCGTCATCAGCGTGCCGCAGTAGCCTGCGTACATGCCAATTGCCAGCAGCGGCGCCGGGTTGCCGTGATGCACGTTGATCAGAAACGGCAAGGCGATCCCCGCGCTAAGCACCGGGAAGGCCGCAAACGCATTCCCCATAATCATGGTAAACAGCGCCATCCCCACGCAGTAAATCACCACCAGCATGAAGCGGTTATCCGGGTTCACAAACAGGCTCACCACCTTCTGCACCGAGTCACCCGTGTTGGCCACCACGAACACGCCGCCGAGCATGGCCAGCATCTGCGGCAGGATCACCGCCCAGCCGATGGTATCGACAAGACGACGGGACTGACGAACGGCATGGAGCGGCGTGCCTTTGGTCAGCCACCAGCCGGTGAGGATCGCCGCGACGCAGGCCACGCACAGCGCCGCCAGGGTGAGCTGTTTCTGATCGAGCAGAAACACGCCGCCGACCGAAACGCCCTTCAGGAATAACGTGCCCAGCACCGTCACCACCGGGATCATCAGCGCCGGCAGGAACAGCCAGTTTTTAAGCCGATTTGACGATGCGACGCGCTCCTCCTCGGTGGACATTTTATAGTGCCCTTTCCCGACGAGGCCAAACCCCGCCAGCAGCGCGATAACGATAACGCCGCCGCCGATAATCCGGTACGCCAGCGATTTCCCCAGCTCCTGAACCATCAGATCGCCGAACAGGAAGATCCCGCCAAACAAGAACCAGAACAGCGCGGTGGTAAAGCGCTTCGGGTTGGCGCGATCGCGCAGGGTCATGACAACCAGCAGCATTACGACAAAGCCGATCAGGTAGTACACGCGGTTAATGGTGATAAGCGTCATCATTGCGCGGCCTCCTGCGTACCCTGCTCTGCCCGCCAGGCCATCACGTCGCGACGGATGCTCGCATCGAGGCGCAGCAGGCGCGTCATATGAATAATTAATGCCGCAATGGCGGTGGGAATGGCCCACAGGCCGATATGCAGCGGTTCAATGCCCGGAATACCGTTCTCTTTCAGGAACGCGTCGATCAGCAGCACCGCCCCGAAGGCAATAAAGATATCTTCCCCAAAGAAGACCGCGATGTTGTCGCACGCGGCGGCGTGGGCTTTGATTTTGTCGCGAATATGCTGCGGCAGTTCGCCGTATTCGTTCAGCGCCGCCCCTTCGGCCATCGGTGCCAGCAGCGGGCGCACCGTCTGGGCATGGCCGCCCAGCGACATCAGTCCCAGCGCGGCGGTGCCTTCACGGGCGACAAAGTAAAGCATCAGAATACGCGCCGAGGTGGCGCTGGCGATCTTCGCCACCCAGGCCTGGGCGCGCTCCTTAAGCCCGTAATATTCCAGCAGACCAATCACGGGCAGGATCAGGATAAAGGTGGCCAGCGATCGGCTATTGACGAACTTCTCGCCAAAGGTCTCCAGCAGCATCCCGAAATCCATCCCGACCAGCAGACCCGTCGCCAGCCCCGCCACCACGACCACCAGCAGCGGGTTGAAGCGCAGTGCAAAACCAATAACCACGATCGGTATCCCGATCAGCGGCAGCAGCGTAGTACCGTCCATAACGTTTACCCTATCGAAAGTGAGCGTTGCGCGCCGACGGCTATTTTTTTAATTTGCGGCGAGCGATGTTGTGTTTTGTTGGCAGGCTTCGCAAAACCTGCGCTAAAAAGCTATATCTGAACCTCAAAAACATGTAAACAAATTATCAATAAAATGTTCTTATTTTATCGATGAGTTTACATTTCTGGCTAAGGAACGTTATGACCTCAGAAAAGAGTGCTTCACCCGATCGCGACGATATCAACGAGGGCCGGATCGTCTCTTCCCGCCATCTGGTATCCGAGCGCTGCGCGGAGTTATCAGAGCTGGAATATGCGCTGATCATGACCGGCAACGCCTTTAACAAATGGATGGTGCGCTGCATGACGGCTGCCGGCGAGCCCGATATGGGCGCCTTTGACGTTTCGCTGCTGCATCACGTCAACCACCGAGACCGCAAAAAAAAGCTGGCCGATATCTGCTTCGTCCTCAACGTGGAAGACACCCACGTGGTGACCTATGCGCTGAAAAAGCTGGTCAAAGCGGGCTACGTGACGAGCGAGAAAGCGGGAAAAGAGCTCTTTTTCTCTACAACGGAGGAAGGGAAAGCGCTGTGCATGAAATACCGGGACGTGCGGGAGGCGTGTCTGATTGCGATCCACGCGGAGAGCGGCATTGCCGGGAAGTCGATTGGCGAGACCGCGCAGCTGTTACGCACGATCTCCTCCCTGTATGACACCGCCGCACGGGCGGCGGCGTCACTGTAACTAAGGACGGCGGAACAGCGTAATGCTCCGTCCGGCAAGCGCGTACTCAACGGTTTCGGTGATCGCTGTCCCGGTGGCGGCATCATCCGCCGTAGACAGCTCCAGCACCCATCCCCCTTCGCCAAACTGCGGGATCTGGAACGGCACGGTGCCTTCAAACGGATTGAACAGCATCAGCACGTCGTGCCAGATGCCGTCCTCCTGCTGAAGATCCGGCCTGCTGATGGAGACCCCGAGCGTTGAGCCTTCATCCCACTGCTCGGCCTGCTGCGGACCGCCTCCGGCATTGAACCAGCGGATCTCCAGCCCGTCACGCCAGCTTTCACGGCGCAGCAGCGGCTGTTGCGCGCGAAGGGCAATGAGACGACGGGTAAACTCGCGCAGCGCGGCGTCGTTTTCGGAGAGCCCCTTCCAGTCGATCCACGAGATCTCACTGTCCTGGCAGTAGCCGTTGTTGTTCCCCTTCTGCGTGCGGCCAAACTCGTCCCCCGCCAGCAGCATCGGCGTGCCGTGGGAGAACAGCAGCGTGGTCAGGAAATTACGCTTCTGCCGTTCGCGGGTAGCAATAATATCCGGGTTCTCGGTTGGCCCTTCCTCGCCGTAGTTGTACGAGCGGTTATCGTTATGCCCGTCGTTATTGTCCTCGCCGTTGTCGGCGTTGTGCTTCTCGTTGTACGACACCAGGTCATTCAGCGTAAAGCCGTCGTGGGCGGTGATAAAGTTGACGCTGGCCCACGGGCGACGCCCACGCAGATCGTACAGATCGCCGGAGCCGAGAAGCCGCGCGGCAAAGTCCGTGGAGACGTTGTCCCCCTTCCAGTACTCGCGAACGGTGTCGCGGTATTTGTCGTTCCACTCCCCCCAGCCCGGCGGGAATCCGCCCACCTGATAGCCGCCGGGGCCGATATCCCAGGGTTCACCAATCAGCTTCTGTCGGGATAAGACCGGATCCTGGGTCATGGCGTCGAAGAAACCGCCGCGCGGGTCAAACCCTTCGGGCTCGCGGCCCAGGATCGTCCCGAGGTCGAAACGAAAACCGTCTATGTGCATTGATTCCGCCCAGTAGCGCAGGGAATCCATCACCATCTGCAACACGCGCGGGTGCGAGGTGTTGACCGTGTTTCCCGTCCCGGTGTCGTTTATGTAGTACCGGTGCTGGTCGGGCAGCGTGCGGTAATAGCTGTAGTTGTCAATCCCCTTAAACGAGAGCGTCGGGCCAAGCTCGTTCCCTTCCGCCGTGTGGTTGTACACCACGTCCAGAATGACCTCGATGCCCGCGTCATGATAGGCGCGCACCATATCGCGAAAGCCCTGGATCCCTGCCGGGCCGTAGTAGCGCGACGCCGGAGCAAAAAAGCCCAGCGTGTTATAGCCCCAGAAGTTCTTCAGGCCGCGGTCGAGCAGGTGCTGGTCGTCCGGGAACCAGTGAACCGGCAGCAGCTCCACCGAGGTAATGCCCAGGCTTTTGATATAGTCGACCGAGGCTTTGTGCCCCATCCCCTCAAACGTGCCGCGCAGCTCGGGCGGTATGGCCGGGTTCATCTGGGTAAACCCCTTCACGTGGCTCTCATAGACAACGGTATGCGGCCAGGGGACGTTCGGCCGGTTGTTGTCCTGCCAGTCAAAGGCGTTCGGGTCGATAACCCTGCATTTCGGCGTAAACGGCGCGCTGTCGCGGGTATCAAAGCTCAAATCCAGCTCGTCATGCCCCAGCGCATAGCCGAAATGGGCGTCGTTCCAGTCGATGTCACCCACCAGTTCGCGAGCGTAAGGGTCGATGAGCAGCTTATGCGGGTTAAAGCGATGACCATTTTCCGGGTCGTAGGGGCCGTAGACGCGATAGCCGTACAGCGCGCCCGGCTTCAGGTCAGGCACATAGCCGTGCCAGATCTCATGGGTATACTCCGGCAGCTCCAGCCGGGCGATTTCCGTTTTCCCGGATGGGTCAAACAGACAGAGCTCCACTCGTTCAGCGTGCGCGGAGAACAGCGCGAAGTTAACGCCCTTCCCGTCATAATTCGCCCCCAACTGCTGGCCATGACCGGCCCGAATTTCAAACGTTGTATCCTTTGCCATTTTCGTTCTCCACGATTATTCGCAGGTAAGCAGAACCAGTACACATCCCTTTTCTGACGTTAAATCCAGCGTCTTTTGCAGAATGCGGCTCTCACCGCTGAACAGATCCCGATAGCGCTTCCCGGCCAGTTCGTCGGGTATCGCCACCGTGGTATTGACCCACAGCTGATGATTATCCGTGATGCCAAAAACCAGACGCGGCACGGCGACAATCAGCGCCTCCTCGTCCTTAACGCGCGCATAAACAATCAGGTTCTCCTCCCGCTCGCCGGTGACCTTAAGCGGCAGCCAGTCGCCGTAGCGGAAAAGCGCGTCGTAGTGCGGTCGAAGCCGCAGCAGCGTGGCGGTAACAAACTGTTTGACCCGTCCGTCCCGCCAGCAGGCCGGGTTGTCAAACACCCCGGCATCCGCCGCGCTGAGGTGTTGCACCAGGGCCGGAAAGTCCGGCTCGCGTCGGTTATCCGGGTCGACCAGGCTGAAGTTAAGCGCCTCGCTGCCCTGATAGATATCCGGCACGCCGGGCGCCGTCAGCTTGATCGCCGTCTGGCTGAGGCTGTTCATCAGCCCGGCGCGAATAAAGGGCTGCATCGCCTCGCTGAAATCGTGCAGGAACAGGGTGTTGTCCGGCGAAAGCAGGTGCCGCGCGTAGCTCAACACCACGCTCTCATAGCTCTCGTTGCTGTCAATCCAGTCGGTACGCTGTTTCGCCTCGCGCAGCGCTTTTTCGAGGAAGCCGAGGAACCGCGTTTCGAGTGCTTTAAGCCCTTCAGCGTCGTCCGGTGACAGCGTGGCGGGCCAGACGCCCGCCAGCGCCTGGTAGATCATCCACGTATCGGCGGCGTTCGGCGCGGTACCGTCATTGAGAAAACGCACCTGGGTCTGGTTCATCTGCCGCCAGCGGGCCAGATTTTCCCCCCAGCGTTCCGGGGCTTCCGTCAGGGTGTAAAGGCGCGCCCGGGCATCTTCCCCGCGCTTGGTATCGTGCGTGGAGGTGCCCAGCAGCGCGTCGGGCTGACGGGCCAGACGAATGCGCATCTCCTGGTGGAAGCGGGATAAGGAAAACGCGCGCGGCGTCGGGTCGGCCCCCACTTCATTGAGCGCAAGCTCAAGGTTGTGGCGAAAGAACAGCGTGTCTTCAACGGACTTCGCCATCAGCGGCCCGGTCAGCTGCTGGAAGCGGGTCCTGAACAGCGCGGCGCTCTCGCGGCATGCGTCCGGCAGGTCGCCGGTAAGAATGCGCACGAGCAGGCTGAGCGCGGCTTCAGACGTCTCCACGCTGGCAACCACGCGGTTGAGCAGCGTCACGTCCGGCGGGGTTAACCCCTCGCGAGTGCCGTAGGTGCGGTAGACCGGAAACGCAATAAGCAGCTCGCGCAGCGCGTGGCGGATATCCTCGCGCGGCAGCGCAACCTCATTGCGGCGGGCCAGATCCTCAGCAAGGTTTAGCAGCGTGGTGAATTCACCCTCGAAATTGCGATCGGTCATCAGGCCTTTGGCATCGCGCAGCTCCGCGTGGCGATCGACCGTCACGCCGAGCGTTTCGTCGTGGATTGTCTCCAGGCGCGACAGGCTATCATCATCGACCAGCACCTCCGCCAGCGAGGCGATAAACTCGTAGCCGGTGGTGCCGGATACCGGCCAGTCAGCGGGGAGCTGTTCCCCTTTGGCGAGAATCTTTTCGACCGTGATGTAGCAGTCGGGCCCGGCGGCCTGCCGCAGCTTCTGCAAATAACCCAGCGGATCCGCCAGACCGTCGACATGGTCAATGCGCAGGCCGTCCACCACGCCCGCGTGGACCAGCTCAAGGATCAGCCGGTGCGTATCGTCGAAGACCGCATCATCTTCAACCCGGACGCCGACCAGCCCGGTGATCTCAAAGAAGCGCCGCCACGAGAGCTGCTTCGGCGCCTCCCGCCAGGACATCAGCCGCCAGCTTTGCGCCTCGTGCAGTTCTGCAATGCTTTTCTCCTCGCTGTACGTGCCCGGGTTGAGCGGATACTCGGCGTCATAGTAGACCAGGGCGGCCTTTTTCGTGACAGGGTCACGTTTCAAGGTGATGGCACCCTTCTCCAGCTCCGCCTCAAAGGTATCGCCAAGAAACGGCAGCGTCAGCGGCCTCGACCCGTCGATATCAAAATAGCGGAAATAGCGGCTTTGCTGGCCATATTCAATCACGTCACGCCACCAGAGGTTTTCCAGCGAGGTGGACATATGGTTAGGGACGATATCCAGAATCAGCCCCATACCGGCCTGCTTAAGCGCCGCGGCCATGCGGTCAAAGCCTTCTCGTCCGCCAATCGCGGGGTCGATTTCATTCGGGTTGGTCACGTCATAGCCGTGGGTAGACCCCGTCGTGGCAGTGAACACGGGCGACGCGTAAAGGTGGCTGATGCCGAGGTCCTTCATATACGGCACCAGCGCCACAACGCGGTCGAAGGTCATGCCGTTACGGAACTGAATACGGTACGTGGCGGAAGGGATCATAACGATGCTTCTCCATCAGCAAAGCGAACGACAATACCGTTCGGGGGTAAAACGTCGTTGACCTCCGGCCAGGCGAAGCGCGTCTCCCCCGCGAGCGCGGGCAGGTCGACGGGCTTCGTTCCAATATTCAGCGCCAGAGAAAGCGTGCCTGACGGGAAGCGCCAGCTCACCGCCACCATGCCGGGCGCGGTCTTGAGCACACGGCCCTCAACGGCGCCGCCCGGATGCAGAAGCGGAACGATATAGCGATGGCGCAGCGTCAACAGATGGCGCGTATAGCGCAGCCACGTTTTGCCCTCGTCGGTGGCGATTTTGTTCCAGTCGAGCTTTGAGCGGATAAACGTGTTCACGTCGTTCGGGTCCGGGACGGTTTCATCGTGCCCGGCATGGCCGCTAAACTCTTTCGCGCGCCCTTCCCGCACCGCCTTTGCCAGTTCGCCGTGAAAATCGGTGAAGAACAGGAACGGATGCGTTTCACCAAACTCCTCGCCCATAAACAGCAGCGGGATATGGGGGGAAAGCAGCAGCGCGGCAAGCAGCACCCGCGTCTTGTCGGCACCCGCCAGGGAGATAAGCCGTTCGCCCTGGGCGCGATTGCCGGTCTGATCGTGGTTTTGGATGAAATCGACGAAGAACTGCGGCGGCTGCGTGCGGCACTCCACGCCGCGGGATTCGCCGGTTTGCAGAGAAATCTCGCCCTGGTAGACAAAGCCTTCCGCCAGCGCCCGGGCGAACTTTTTCTCCGGCTCAAAGGCAAAGTCCTGGTAGTAGGCGTGCGTCTCACCGGTGGCAAACACGTGGGCAGCGTTGTGAAAATCATCGTTCCACTCGCCGGTAAACAGCGGCGTGTGGCCCTGTTCATCGCGCGGATGCAGAAAAATCACGTTGCGGCTGTCTTCCGTGGTCAGGTGAACGTGCCGGTGCGGGATCGCCTCGCGAATTTTTGCGGCAATCTCCTCGAGAATGTGCGTCCCGGAGCTGTCTTTAATCTGGTCGATGGCATCAAAGCGCAGGCCGTCCAGACGGTACTCCGTCAGCCAGTAGAGCGGTGCGTCGGTGATGTACTGCCTCACCGGCTCGCGCTCGTAAGCGATGCCGTTGCCCCAGGGCGTCATCCGCTGTGCATCGAAAAACGCGGGCGACAGCAGAGGCAGATAGTTCCCCTCCGGGCCGAAGTGGTTGAGCACGATATCCAGCACCACGGAAAGCCCCAGCCCGTGCGCGGCGTCGATAAACGCGTGGAAATCCTCCGGCGTGCCGTACGCAGAGTGCGGGGCATACAGCAGCACCCCGTCGTACCCCCAGCCGCGGGAACCGCCAAACTGGGAGACGGGCATGACTTCAAGCTGGGTAATCCCCAGCTCCGCCAGATACGGCAGCTTGTCGATCGCCGCCCGGAAGGTGCCCTCCGGGGTAAACGTGCCGATGTGCAGTTCGTAAATGATCGTCTCTTCCCACGGCCGCCCTGCCCAGTCGCGGTTGACCGGCTGGTAACGTCGGGGATCGATCACGACCGAGGGGCCGTTAACGTCGCCCTTTTGCGCCCGCGAGGCGGGATCGGGCACCGCCGTGCCGTCCTGAAGAACAAACTGATATTCTGCACCGTGCCTGACGCCGGGGACGTCCGCCTGAAACCATCCGTCGCCGGTTGCCGTCATCGGCACGTCGGTGGCGGCAAGACGTAGCGTAAGTTCTTTCTGTCCTTCTGCCCAGACGCGAAAACGTACAACGTCATCGGAAATAAACTCAGCACCCCACTGCTTTTGAAATGTCCTGAATTCCATTCATTGTCCTCGAATGACCCACATTTTACGCGGAACGAAGTACAAGCTTAGTTCAGGATTAAAAGTGCGTGAGCTCAGCGGATTTAACCGCTTCGTCTATTCTTTATGAAATAACTCACTAACGGGAATACTATGCAGATTCGAAAAGGACTCAATACCGACTTCGCACGCCTTGAATGCTGTGACTTTTCTTTCACCATTAGCCACATTGCCCGGGAGCCGTTTATCCACTGTGATTTGCATATTGAAGCCGTGGCAGAGCCGTGGATAAAAACCTACGAACTCGACATTCAAACGCTTGAAAATCACTGCGTTAATCCGGACGCCATATTTCTTGTCGCGGAAACGGACGACGGTGAAATAGCCGGATTTATTACCGCGTCAGTCGGCTGGAATAAATTTATTTCAGTGGATTATATTGCCGTTGAGCGCACCAAACGCAGAACCGGCGCCGCGCATAAATTAATGGCCGCCGCGCACGTGTGGGCCCGCAGCGTAAACGCGCCGGGATTACGGCTTGAAACACAAAATGTGAACGTCTCTGCCTGCCTGTTTTACCGTCACTATGGATTTACCCTGGGCGGATACGATCGTTATCACTACAACGCCCTACCGGAAAAAGACGAGGTCGCTCTGTTCTGGTATTACATGCTGGTCTAGCGGAAACACATTGCCACATCACGGTCATATTTCTGTCACTGAATTTCATTACGCTTTCGGGATTTTAACCACGGTGTTGAGGAAAGAAGTGTGAATTCAATGGCTAAGGCATTACTGCTGGCATTACCGGTTTTGAGTGCAGCGGCAGCGGCGACGGCCGCGGAGCACGACCTGTGTGAACCGAAAGCGTACGAAATGGCGCTGCGCTATCAGCAGAAATCGGCAGAGATTATGGCCCTTCAGCTGCAAACCTATCGGTTTGCCACCGAGCGTTTTAACGAAAAGTTAAAGGATCTGAAAACGCCCGAAAATTACGCCGTGGTAATGGACCTGGATGAAACGGTACTGGATAACACCCCTCTGCTTGTGCGCGACATGGAGCAGTGTCACGACTATACGAAATGGGACACCTGGAGCGACTGGGAGAAACAGGGAAAACCCGGCTTAATTCCGGGGGCGAAAGCGTTTCTTGACCACGTGAATCAAAGCAAGGTCCGCATCTACTATGTCTCGGATCGTATGCAGGAAAACAAAGCCGACACGCTGAAGACGTTAAACGCTCTCGGCCTGCCGCAGGTATCTGACGAAAGCGTGCTGCTGGATACGGTCAGCAAGGAAGAGCGCCGTCAGAGCATCCTCAAAAAGCAGCAGATCGTGATGCTGTTCGGCGACAGCCTGCCGGATTTCGCCGTGCAGTTTAAAAACAAAAAGCCGAGCGAACAGCAGCGTGATCTGGTTGAGGCCAGCGCGGAACACTTCGGCAACGACTGGATTGTGCTGCCTAATGCCGCTTATGGCTCATGGTCCAAAGCCACGCCGGACAGCTGGAACGCGCCGCTGAAAAAATAATGTCTTACGGGCCGGGAAAGCTATCGCGCGCCTTCCCGGCCCTTCGGTTTCCTATCCATCCCGTTTATAGGTCCTATCATTTCTGGGCAGGTTCTTATAATTTTACGGAGCAGTAAGATGAGCACTTTCAAAGGAGACTCGTATGCTTACCGTGAAAAAACTTGCTCTTTCCACGCTGATTTCCAGTTCACTGCTTTTCTACCCTGCGCTCCAGGCCTCTGCAGAAACGCCGCAGCACGTCGTTAAACAACCGGCGGGCGGTTACAGCGTGCAGGTCGGCGACGTGCTTGTCACCTCGTTTACCGACGGGACCGTCGCGCAGGATCTGCACAAGCTGCTGCGCCGGACAACGCCGCAAAACATTGATGCGCTGCTCGCGAAAAACTTTCAGACCAACCCGGCTGAGGTCTCCATCAACGCGTTTCTGATTGCGATACCCGGACATAAAATCCTGGTGGATACCGGCTCGGGCCAGCTCTTTGGTCCTGATACCGGCGGACGTCTGGTTGAGAGCCTCGCTACGCAGGGAATAAAACCCGAGGACATCACTGAAGTCCTGCTGACCCACGCCCACTCCGATCATGCGGGCGGCCTGGTGAAAGACGGCAAGGTGGTGTTCAGCAACGCGCGCGTTTTCGTTGGCAAACCGGACATCGACTTTTTCTTTAACGACGACAATCAGAAGAAAACCGGCTACGGCAAGAACTACTTCGACGTCGCGCAGAAGACCTTAAAACCCTACCTTGACGCGGGGAAAGTGGTGCCGTTTAGCGGCACATCGGAGATTCTTCCGGGGCTTACCGGCACGGTTCATCCCGGACACACGCCGGGTTCAGCCTTCTACACCCTGACAAGCAAAGGCGAGAAGATCACCTTTGTCGGCGACATCATTCACGCCGCGGCGGTCCAGTTCCCGCAGCCTGCGGTGACCATCACCTACGATGAAGATGAGAACAAAGCGGCAAGCGTACGCGAGCATGCGTTCGCTGACTTTGTGAAAAATAAAGACCTCATTGCCGCGCCCCATCTGCCTTTCCCGGGCATCGGCTATGTGACGAAAGGCGAGAAAGGCGGCTATGCCTGGATCCCTGTGACCTATACCAACCGGGACGCCAGCAGCGCGAAATAAGATGACGCGGATATCTGACATGGACATAGACCTGCTCCTGACGCTGGACGCCCTGCTTCAGGACAGGAACATCACCCATGCGGCCGCGCGGCTGGGCATCAGCCAGCCCGCGTTATCCGCTCGTCTCGCGCGTCTGCGCACGCTGTTTGGCGAACCGCTGTTTATCCCCTCCCCGCATGGACGCGGGGTGTTACCCACGCCGCGCGCGGAAGCGCTCAGGCCGCAGGTGACAGGCGTGCTGCGCGGCATCAGCGCGATGTTTGCGCCCACCGCGTTTGACGCGCAAACCAGCAGCCGGACATTTGTCATCGCGCTGCATGAAAACCCGGCGCTGATGCTCGGCACCGCGCTGCTTAACCAGGTGGGTACCGATGCTCCCGGTATTCGCCTGCGCTTCGCCCTGCCCGAGATGGCTGACCTGCCGCAGCAGCTGGAGAACGGCGATGTGGATCTCTACATCGGCGTGAGCGCGGGCGCTCATGACGGCTGGGTGAGGCGCAAACTCCTCGACGACGCGTTTGCCACCGCCCAGCGTAAAGGCCATCCGCGCGGAACGGGTGCGTTAGATCTGGAAAGCTACTGCGCGCTTTCCCATCTGGTGGTGTCGTCAGTGGGAGATCCGTTTACTGGATTTGTCGACCAAACTCTTGCCGGGCTGGGCTATCAGCGACACGTCGCCATGTCCACCCAGAGCTACGCCATGGCGCCGCCGCTGGTTGCCGGTACCGACCTGGTCTGTACCCTGCCGGAACGGATGCTGCGACGGTTCGCCAGCACGCTGGATATTTTTCCACCGCCGCTGCCGCTCCAGCCGATTACCATCAACATGTACTGGCACCCGAAAAACAGCCAGGATCCGGCGAATGCCTGGCTGCGCGAGCAGCTCCTGCGGGCCGCCGGACGTCAGGTGTGATCGAGGGTAACCAGAAACTTTTTAAGCACTTCTGAGCGTATAATCCGGTGGCAAACCAGGGTGAGTTCGCTCTCCCGCAGCCGGTCGAGGATGTCCACGTAGACGACGTTCTCGACGCTCACCGCCTTTGCCGACGCGGGAAGCAGCGCCAGCCCAAACCCTGCCGAAACCAGGCTGATGACCGTGGGCACGTCGGTCGCGTTTTGCACCACGTCCGGCTGAAAGCCCGCCCCGCTGCAGGCGTCATAGAAGTACTGCTCCAGCCCCATTCCCTCCGGGTCGCGCAGGGAGATCCATTTTTCGTCTTTCACCGACGAAAGCGTCAGCGCGGCGGACCCGGCCAGCGGATGCTGACGATACAGCGCCAGCACCGTTTTCTCCGAGGCGAACGGGCGGCTTTGCAGATCGTCCGGCAGCGACGGCAGCGGCGCGCGGATGATGGCCACATCCAGCTGGTTGCTCTGCACGGCGGCGTAGAGCGTCTGCACGTTTCCCGTCATCAGCGACATGGTAATGGCGGGCCAGCGGCTGTGCATCTGGCGCAGCGCAGCGGGCAGCCTGCCGTCAAACATCGCGCTCGACACGCACCCGAGGTTTAACACACCCTGCTCGCCCCGTGCCGTTTGTCTGGCGTCCAGCACCGCCTGTTCGGTCAGCGAGATGGCAAGCCGGGCTTTCACGAGAAATGCTTCGCCCGCGGGCGTCAGGGTCAAGCGGCGGTTCGCCCGGCTGAAAAGCGTGACGCCTAAGCGTTCTTCCAGGGCCTTTATCTGCTGGCTCAGCGCCGGCTGCGCCATGTTCAGACGCTCGGCGGCCCGGTGCATATGGAGCTCTTCGGCCACGACGATGAAGTGGCGCATCTGGCGAAACTGCACGAGACGACCTCCTGAATTGATATGAATTTACTTATCAATTTAACAGTAATGATGCAATTGATGCTATTGGTCATTGCCATAAAAATGGAGGTATTCAACCGAGGGAGGAAAATATGGAAAACCAGATTAACGATCTCCGCAGCGCCATCGCCTTACTGCAGCGCCACGAAGGGCAGTACATTGAAACCGATCGTCCGGTCGACCCCAACGCGGAGCTGGCAGGCGTCTACCGCCATATTGGCGCAGGCGGCACGGTCAAACGTCCGACCCGCACGGGCCCGGCGATGATGTTCAACAGCGTGAAGGGCTATCCGCACTCCCGCATCCTGGTGGGCATGCACGCCAGCCGCGAGCGCGCGGCGCTCCTTCTGGGCTGCGAGCCCTCTGAACTGGCAAAACACGTCGGCCAGGCGGTGAAAAAGCCGGTTGCGCCGGTTGTCGTTCCGGCCTCGCAGGCCCCCTGCCAGGAGCAGGTCTTCTACGCTGACGATCCTGACTTCGACCTTCGCAAGTTGCTGCCGGCCCCAACCAACACGCCGATTGATGCGGGTCCGTTCTTCTGTCTGGGGCTGGTGCTGGCAAGCGATCCGGAAGACAGCTCGCTGACGGATGTCACCATCCACCGCCTCTGCGTTCAGGAGCGCGACGAGCTTTCCATGTTCCTTGCCGCCGGGCGCCATATCGAAGTCTTCCGCAAAAAAGCGGAGGAGGCAGGAAAACCGCTGCCGGTGACGATCAACATGGGTCTCGACCCCGCCATCTACATCGGCGCGTGCTTTGAGGCCCCTACCACGCCGTTTGGCTACAACGAGCTGGGCGTCGCCGGGGCGCTGCGCCAGCAGCCGGTTGAGCTGGTACAGGGCGTGGCGGTCAAAGAGAAAGCCATCGCGCGGGCGGAGATCATCATCGAAGGTGAACTGCTGCCGGGCGTGCGCGTGAGAGAGGATCAGCACACCAATACCGGCCACGCGATGCCGGAGTTCCCGGGCTACTGCGGCGAGGCGAATCCCTCCCTGCCGGTGATCAAAGTGAAAGCCGTGACCATGCGAAACCACGCGATCCTGCAGACGCTGGTGGGACCAGGGGAAGAACATACCACGCTGGCCGGACTGCCGACCGAGGCCAGCATCCGCAATGCCGTAGAGGAGGCTATTCCGGGCTTCCTGCAAAACGTCTATGCCCATACCGCGGGCGGCGGCAAGTTCCTCGGGATATTGCAGGTGAAAAAACGCCAGCCGTCAGACGAAGGACGTCAGGGCCAGGCGGCGCTTATCGCCTTAGCCACCTATTCGGAGCTGAAGAACATTATTCTGGTCGACGAAGACGTGGATATCTTCGACAGCGACGACATCCTGTGGGCGATGACCACCCGCATGCAGGGCGATGTGAGCATCACCAATATTCCTGGGATCCGCGGCCACCAACTGGATCCGTCCCAATCGCCGGATTACAGCACCTCGATTCGCGGCAACGGCATTTCCTGCAAGACGATCTTCGACTGCACGGTGCCGTGGGCGCTGAAGGACCGCTTCGAACGGGCGCCGTTTATGGCGGTTGACCCACGCCCGTGGGCGCCAGAGCTGTTTGCTGACAACACGAAATAGAAACAGCACGCGTATGGCCCGCAGGTCATACGCTGATTTTCTTTTCAAGCGTGGCAATATTTTCACCCGCCGCTCGCTCCACCGAGAAACGATCGACGCTCAGCAAAATGAGCATCAGCCCCCTGCCGCTCTCCAGCAGCGGCGAGATTTCACAAAAACGGTCTCGCCTGGCGGCCTCAAGCCGCGCCAGCGGGAACGCGTCGCCCGCGTCGGTAAAAACAATGCAGACGTCGCTGTCGCGGATATCGAAGCGTACGCTGAATGTGCGCGAGGCATCCTCATGCAGCGCGTGGCGGATGATATTCGTCGCCACCTCACAGACGGCGAGATCGAGCGCGAAACGCCACTCGTCATCTACGGGAAGCGCGCTCAGCCGCGCTTCCAGCCAGCCGGCCAGCGGCGTCAGGGAACCGAGCACCGCCGGAAATTCTGCCTGCACCGGCGTCTGCATCTACTGCCCCAGCTGCGCAAGCGCGCTGCTTTTGTCCGGATAGATGCGGAATATGCGGTCCATGCGGGTCAGGGTGAACATGTTCATGATCCCAGGGTTGAGGGAGCACAGCGCCATGTCGCCTTTCCCGTTCATCAGCTTAAACAACGACACCAGCATTCCCAGCCCGCTGCTGTCGATAAAATCCACTTTGCTGAAGTCGACAATCAAAGCCTTGCGATCGTCGCCAATTTCTTCCGTCACGGACGCTTTAAACGTCGCGGCAACGGAGGCATCCAGCCGCCGGACTGCGGGCGTGAGAATGTTGGCATGCGGTAGTCGTTCAGTGTTAATAATCATTCTGTTCTCCCTGACGCTCGATCACGAGCAGTGAAACGTCATCGGTTAAGGCGGTCGGTTCATCACGATTTGCGTTGCGCCAGCCGGTCAGGTGGTCACCGAACCGCGCCAGGAGCTGGTCAACCGGAAGTCGCGCATGGTCATGAAGCCAGCGTTCGAGACGCTGCGGGCCAAACTGCTCGCCGCTGACGTTCTCACACTCCGTAATACCGTCACTGAATAAGCATAAACGATCCCCCGGATTGAGGGTAAACGCGACGTCCTCCCAGCTGAGGTCAGGCATCAGCCCCACCGGCGGGCCGCCATTGCCCACGGACGTGACGGCGCTGTCTGCGTTCACAATGACGGGAGTAGGATGCCCGGCCTGACACAACACCCCTCGTCCGCTCTCGGGATCGATCACCCCGTAGATAATGGTGAAATAGCTGGTAATGTCGCTCTCTTCACTGCAAAAGCGGCTGTTCAGGATTCCGATCACCTCCGCAGGCGACTGAATGCCGCCCTGATCGGTAAACAAAAAACGGTCTACCACCCGGCCATGTAAGAACTGACGCGCCACCGCGAGGGACATCATCGCGGCCCCCACGCCGTGACCGGACACATCCACGCAATAGAACCCAATGTGAGAATCGAGTGGAAAAATATTGAACACATCGCCTGAGACCCACGCAGACGGCAAGAAAAGCCAGTCGGAAAAGTAGTTCCCAAAGCGTAAGCGGTGCGAAGGCAGCACGGAGTGCTGAACGCGCGCCGCGAGTTCAAGATCCTGTTCAATCTGATGCAACGCTTCACTCAGGCGTTTGTTGTGCGCCGCGAGGGTCGCTTCCAGCGTTAAAATACGGACCCCGGCGTGCAGACGCGCCCGCAGTTCATCCTGCTCGACCGGCTTGCTTAAAAAATCATCGGCTCCGGCATCAAAGCCCTGCGTTAAATCCCCGGCATTTTCGCGTGCCGTGAGCAGAATGACATAGACGTAGTGGCCAAACTGACGGTTGCGGATGGTCTGACAGAGCGTGAGTCCGTCCATTTCCGGCATGTCCCAGTCGCTTATCACCATGCTGATCGGCTGGCTGGACAGTATTTCCAGCGCGGCGACGCCATTTTCCGCCTCGCTCACGATATACCCCCACTGGGTGAGCATCCGGGAGAGTAACCGACGATAAATCAGCGAATCTTCAACGATTAACACGTGCAGCGCCGACATACATCCCTCCTAAAGCGGTAAGAACCAGATGAGGCTCACGGTCCCTTCCCTGAATTTTGCATTCCCGTTGCCGTGCCCCGGATAGCGCGTTCCCGCATAGTTCGCGTACTGGATGGAGAACGAACCCGGCGTATAGCCGGCATAACCGAAGCTGTAGCTGTAATCGCCGTTCCAGGGCTGCTGCTGGCTGCTGTCCGGGAACCAGAATGCCGTCGCGCGAACGAAGAAATGTTGTTTGAAGGTGTAGCCGCAGCCGCCGAGCATGACGTTTTTATTTTTGCGGATGTCATCGCTGCTGAGGTCGTAGTAGCGCGGCACCCAGCTGTACCCGACCTGGCAAATGATGGAATCCCCTTTATTAATCAGGAGCGTGTTTTCGACCGGTTTCGGTAGCGAAAACTTGTAGGCCAGCGTGAAGGCGCCCTG
This sequence comes from Enterobacter sp. GER_MD16_1505_Eko_090, assembly GCF_003331015.1. Lineage (NCBI taxonomy): Bacteria > Pseudomonadati > Pseudomonadota > Gammaproteobacteria > Enterobacterales > Enterobacteriaceae > Enterobacter > Enterobacter sp. GER_MD16_1505_Eko_090. Next base: position 136,662 of record NZ_PUQF01000010.1, read on the forward strand.
TTCGAAATAGGTGTGTCGTCGGCTGCCCGATGTCCAGAAATGGTTATCGCCGTAGTTGCTGTAAACCAGACTGACGGTGTTGGCGTGCCAGTCATCGTAGCCGAAGCTGTAGCGAAAATCGGCGGTGTAGCGGCTGGTGTCTCTGACCGGCAGTCGGGACGTAATGTTGGCAAACCAGAAGCTGTAGGGGGAATACTGAAGGCTGAGATTCAGCGTCTGGTTAATCTTTTTCTTTTCCGTGGCGGTGTCTGAACTGTTAGGAATGCTCATCCACTGCTCTTTCAGTCCCGAGCTAAAGCTCAGCGCACCTGAGAATTTCTTGTCGTTACCCGAGAACAGGCGCCCCCAGCGGCTGGTAAAGACGCCAGCCTGAACAGGTTCACCGTTCTTATCGCGCAGGGATTCATTTTCACTGCTTTTCGCCGCCTCTGCGGCGGGGATCGCGGCGAGCAGCACGCCCGCCAGAAGCCATTTTTCGCGCATAACCGCCATCCTTAGTTAGGTATCCAGCGTGCGCCGACGTCGTATTTTGCCATCAGCCACAAAATACCCAGTGCCGCCGCATGCACTAACGTGTTCTCTATCCAGGCATGTCGCCATAAGTCGAAGGTGATGAACTGGCTCACCAGCAGCACCACGTACACATGCAAAATAAAGGTATAAAGCGAGTGCTGGCCGAGCGGGATCAGGAACCATCCCAGCAGGCGATTGAGCGGCGTCCAGCAATACGTCAGCACCAGGTAGACGGTGACCATCAGGGCAATATCGTTTAACACCCTCACCGGGCCCAGCCCGTTCTTCGCCGCCCAGGTGTGATAAAACGAATTGAAGCTGTCAGGCGGGATGACGTGCATCAGCAGCGCGGGCGGCATAAACGGGTTGGTATGGTTCTGGGCGACAAATCCCAGCACCAGCGACACCATGACCAGCGCCACTACCACCCCTTTCCCCGGAGGCGTCCGGGCGAAAGAGAGCAGTTCGGCTTTATACCAGCCGCTGGCCATGCCCAGCACAAAGATGAACTGCCAGGCGAGCAGCGGGAAGGCAAATTCGAATTCCGACGGCGTCAGCCGAAGCGGCCAGCGCTGCCACAGGCTGTACACCAGCAGCGACAGCCCCAGCAGCCACCAGACTTTTCCTTTCTGTAGCATCCCCAAAAATAGCGGGCTGAGTAGCAGCAAAAAGATATACAGCCCCAGAATTTGCGTCTGATGGGGGCCAATCTGCAAATAGAGGATAATGTTGAACCAGGTCTCTTTTATTTGCGGCGTAACCGGATAAAGCGACCAGCTTTCACCCGAAAAACGGTCGGTAAAATGGGTGACCTCGAAAACGTTAATATGTGGGATATAGGCCAGAAGAATAAACGACACTATGATAATGATATTTACACGATATATTTTCCATGCCCTAAGATAAAGCCCCCAGGAAACCGTGAGCAAAACCACTTTTTGCAGACGCGCGCGGTTCAGCATGCCAAGCATAAACCCCGAGAGAATAACAAAACCTTCTGCACCGGTTGTTAACCCAAAACGCTCCCAGGAGAATATATTAAATACCGACATCACCTCCGTATGCGCCACGACCATCATGACGAGGGCAATGCCGCGCATAAAGTCGATTCTCAGGTCCCTGGCACCTGCAACGGCATACCGCCATGCTGTTGATTTAGCGTCATCTTCTTGCGCTACCGACGGCGCAACATGGCTCATAGGGTGTCCTTTGCCTGAAAACGAAAATTAAGGTCTAAATAAAGTAGATAGCCTAAAGGAATAGTAACCGCAATTTATCGACGGCCGATGAAACATCATTAAGCAGAATTTAAGCTGAATTAACCACCGCTAAATATTAATAAAAACGTGGCTGGACACTTTTATTCGGCGTTCTACACTTATCTTAAATCTTGTTTAATCGCTATTTTCTTTCGCTTTTGGGCAACTGTCTGCGCAGCAGAATGGGTCTGCATTTTCACGGAATCAGGAACGCCGGAACTATGGATTTTTATTTTTCCCGTTTTGAACATCGTCGTCCTCCGGAACCGTTAACAACACCGCGCTGGGTCATGTTCACCTGGCAGGTGTTAGCGGTCGCGGCGCTTATTCTGGGTGCCAATTATATTTACTGGCGCTGGACCGCCTCCCTGAATACTGACGCATTATGGTATGCCATTCCGCTGGTCCTCGCCGAAACCCTGGCGTGGATTGGCACCGTGCTGTTTACCATCAATTTGTGGAAAGAACAGGATCCTCCTCAGAGTCCGCCGCCCGGCGAAATTAACGAATGCCTGTCGCCTGAGGAGGCCGTAGAGCCCCGTCCCGTCAAGGTGGATCTGTTCATTGCCACCTACTCCGAAGACACCGAGCTGGTCAGGCTGTCCATTCGCGACGCCCTGAAGATGGCGTACCCGTTCCCGATTGACTACCGCATCCACGTGCTTGATGACGGCCGCCGCCCGGAGATGAAAGCCGTTTGCGAAGAGGAAGGCGTTAACTATATCACTCGCCAGACCAACATCGGCTTTAAGGCCGGCAACCTGCGAAACGGCCTTGAGCAAACCGACGGCGATTTCATTGTTATCTGCGACGCCGACACCCGGGTATTTCCCACCCTGCTCAGCCATACGCTGGGCTATTTTCGCGATCCGGACGTGGCCTGGGTACAGACGCCGCAGTGGTTCTTCGATCTTCCGGAAGGAGAAAACCTGTCGCGCTGGGGCCAGCGAAAAGCCGGAAAAGTGGGCTACGGTCTGGGCTGGCTGATTCAAAAGTGTGTTGGCCCGATCACGATTGGCCGCGACCCGTTTTTTAACGATCCGCGCATGTTCTATGACGTGATCCTGCGGCGGCGCAACTGGGCGAACGCGGCTTTCTGCTGCGGCGCAGCGTCCATTCACCGTCGCGAGGCGGTCATGCAGGCCGCGCTAAGAAGCTATGTCTGGTCCGTCGAAGAGGAGATCCATCGTCATACGCGCGACATTCGCGATGAGGAGACCCGGGACGCGCTGCAGAATGCAATGCGTCCGCACGTGGCGTTTGACACCGAGCTTACCCCCTACAAATTCCACGTCTCGGAAGATATTTACACCTCGGTGCTGCTGCACGGTGACGCCGCACGGCGCTGGCGCTCGGTTATGCATCCGCGGGTTGAGTCGAAGATGCTCTCTCCGCAGGATATGCTCACCTGGATGATCCAGCGCTTTAAGTACGCCGCCGGTTCGCTGGATATTTTGTTTCATGACAACATCTTCAGCCGTCGCCGCTTCAGGCTTTCACTCCCCCAGACGCTGATGTATGCCACCACCTTCTGGTCTTACATGGCCTGCGTGTGGAACACGGTGTTTTTGATTTCGCCCATTATCTATCTGTTTACCGGCATTCCGCCGGTGTCCGCCTGGTCGACGCCGTTCTATCTCCACTTTCTCCCCTTTTTTATCTTCTCTGAACTGGCGTTTATGTTCGGCACCTGGGGGATCTCGGCCTGGGACGGCAGGGCCTCTTACCTCTCCTTCTTTTCCATGAACCTGCGCGCGCTCAATACGGTGCTGCGGGGCGAACAGATCAAATTTCACGTCACGCCAAAAGAGCGGCAGACGGGCCGTTTTCTCTACCTGGTGAAGCCGCAGATTGCCATCGTGGTGCTGACCCTCGCGGGGCTTATCTGGGGCGGTATCCAGGTGGCGCGTGGACAGGTGGACGACCCCTCCGGCTACGTCATCAATATTTTCTGGGGAGGGGTGAACATCGCCGCCATGCTGCCGCTGATTTTCGCGGCCATGTGGACGCCCGCTGAAGAGGACGAGGTCACTCAATGAGGATACGTGATGCCCTGCTGCCCGCGCGCAGCTACCTCACCATTTTGCTCGGCTTCCTGATCGGCTTTGCCATTGTGGTCTGGGTGGAGAAACAGATGCCCACGCGCGTGGAAAGCAGCGGCGGCATCGCGCTCAGTAAAGACTTCCCGCCGCTGCCCACAACACGGGCGCTGACCTATGACGAAGCCATCTGGGCGCGGGTCGCCTGGCAATACTACGTGAATAATACCCAGCCAAACGGGCTGGCGAACGCCAGCGACGGTGAACCCTGGCTGAGCCTCTGGAGCGTGGGAAGCTACCTCTTTGCGACCGCTGCCGCAGAGCAGCTCAATATCATATCCGCCGATGAGTTTGACGAGAGGGTCAGCACCGCCGTGTTCACGCTGGGGCAACTGCCGCTCAATGACAAAGGTCTCCCCGCCGCCTATTACCATGCGGACACGCTCAAGATCCTGGGCAAACCTGACGCCTCCGCAATCGGTCTGAGCCGGCTGCTGACGGCATTACAGACCCTGCTGTGGCGCTATCCCCAGCACGCGGCGGCCATCCGCGATTTGTTGAGCGTGTGGCGCACCGCGGCGCTGATTGAAAATAACACCCAAAGCCAGGCTGCGGTGCCGCTCCACCACTGGACGCTGGCCGACGATGAACAGCGGGACACTTTTGGCTACCGTCTCTATGCCAGCCATACGCTGCGCCTGATTGACAGCGCGGCAGGACTCGCGGTGACCAACCCGCCTGAAGGGCAAAAGATGATCGATCTGGATGGCGTAATGGTGCCCGATGAAGGGCTTCGCACGCCCTGGGGCAAGCAAACCTCGCTGATCAGTCTCCCCTATCTGTTAACCGGTCTTGAACTGGGCTTTGATGCGCAGAGCGCTGAAATTGCGTGGCGGATTATGCAGATCCAGCAGCGGCGCCACGGCCTGCGCGCGCCAAAACCCCCCGTCAGCACGGATTATGCCGAACCCGCGCCGGATTACGTTAACGATCTGCCGGACAGGCAGCCGGTACAGGCGCGCAACCTGCGCGACGAGGTGCCGGAGAAAGTGGCGATGACCTCCACCCGCACCGCGTTTGCCTGGTATGCCCTGTTCCGCAACAGCTGGAGCGAAGCGCTGCGCCAGCAGGTTCTGCCGCTTCAGGTGCCGGGTAAAGGCTGGCAGCGCGGGTTAAATCTCAACAACAGCGTCAATGCCGTCGTGGACGCCGATACCAATGCCATTGTGCTGGAAAGTCTGTCTTACATCGCGCATGGCCAGATGCTTTGTCTGGCCTGCCTCTACACTTCCCCCTCAGCAGGAGCAACGCCATGAAGCCACGATCCCCGATCCTTTTCCACCTGTTCACGGGAATAACGATCTGCTGGCTGGCGCTATCGACCGTGCGTGCGGACACCGAGCTGCCTGCATCAGGTTACTCCCCGCGCAGCGGCGAGCTGACGGCCCGAGAGATGACCATCGCCAAAAACGCCTGGCAGTATTTCGTCACCAACTATCAGCCCACGACGGGCCTGGTGAATGCGGTCAACAAATATCCCTCCACCACCATGTGGGACAGCGCCTCTTATCTGGCCGCCCTGACGGCGGCGCGCGAGCTGGGGATCATTGATAAAGCGGAATTTGACCGCCGGATGCTGAAGTTTCTCGCCACGTTAAACACCCTGGTGCTGTTCCGCAACGAGCTGCCCAACAAGGCCTATAACACCATCAGCGGCCAGAAGGTGGACTACACCAACAAGCCCGGCGAAATTGGCTTCTCGGCGCTGGATATCGGGCGAATGCTGGTCTGGCTGAAAATCATCAAGGAGCGTTACCCGGAATACGGCAACAGCATTGATAACGTGGTGCTCGGCTGGGATTTCAGCCACGCGATCGACCCCTGCGGCACGCTGTACGGGGCCTATCTGGAGAACGGCCAGCCGAAGTACGTTCAGGAAGGTCGACTGGGCTATGAAGAGTACGGCGCGGCCGGTTTCCAGCTGTGGGGGTTTAATACCTGCAAAGCCAGCCGTCCGCAGCCTTACGAGCTGGCCGAGATCTACTGCGTGCTAGTCCCGTACGATACGCGCGACCCGCGCAACACGTCGCAGCATAACTACGTGGTGACGGAATCCTACCTGCTCTACGGGCTGGAGTTCGGCTTTGATAAACCGACCGACCGGGATAACGCCCCGCGCGACTACTCCCTGACGTGGATGAAAAACTTTGCCGACCGCGTTTATCAGGCTCAGGAGAACCGCTATACCATTACCGGCGTCCTGACCGCGCGCTCCGAGCACCAGCTCGATAAGGCCCCTTACTTCGTCTATGACACCGTCTTCAGCGACGGGTACAACTGGAACACCATTACCGATAAAGGCCAGTTCGTCCCTAACGCTGCCGCGATTTCGCTGAAGGCGGCGCTGGGCATGTGGGTGCTGTGGAACTCCCCCTATACCGACCGCCTGCTGAACACCATTGAGAATGCCAACGAAGAGGGAAAAGGCTACTACGAAGGGCTGTATGAAAACGGCGACGGCCCGATCAAAGAGTTCACCGCGAACAATAACGGCATCATGCTGGAGGCCCTGTTGTTCAAAAAAGAGGGAAAACTGCTGGCCTTCAACACCGACAACCCGAAGAGCAAGGATTTTGCCCCGTCTCTGTGGGATCGAAAGCTGCTCGATCAGTTTGAAGAGAACAACGCGCTGCGCAGCCGCCCGTTCCTTGCCAGCACCCCGGCCGTAAAAAGCTGGTGCGACCGGACCGGCGTCACGCAGCGCACCAAACCCGCCTGCCAGGCCTGTCAGTGCGCGTCATGCAGCGTGGACGAGCCCGTTAAACTGCCTCCGGTGACTGCGCAATGCTTAAAACCATAGCCAGAGGGCTTGCGGGATTACTCCTTGCAGGCGCGATCGTCTTTGCGCTGTTTGCCCATCAGGGCGCAGGCTGGCGCTGGCTCATCAGTGGCGGCTGGCACTCCAGCGCGCGCATTGCCGCCCTGACGCCGGAAGAGCAGACGTGGGCGGCGATCGCCTGGCGCTATTTCGTCAATAATACCCAGCCGCAAACCGGGCTGGTCAACGGCAGCGACAAACAGCCCCGCGTCACGCTCTGGCAAATGGGCGATACGCTTATCGCCCTGCTGGCGGCCAAAGAGCTGGGGCTGATTGAGGAGGCCGAGTATGACGCTCGCCTGACGCGGCTGATGGGCACCCTCAACCGCCTGATGCTGACCGAGGCCCGGACGCCCGGGCGACTCTATTCAAGCCAGACGGCGACGCCGATCGACTTTAGCGGCAAGCCCGTTAAAAATGGCTGGTCCGCGCGCGATATGGCGCGTCTGATGCTCGCCCTGCGCCTCACCGCAGAGCGGGAACCGCAGTACAGCGAATACCTCGATAAAATCATCCTGCGCTGGAATTTCTGCCCGGTCATCGATCGTGAAGGCGAACTGTGGTCATCTTCCCTGCAAAACGGCCAGCCGGTGGTGCGCGAGGAGCTGCGCCTGGGCGAGAGCGAATATGCCGCAACGGCGTTTCAGCTGTGGGGGTTTTCCCCGGAGAAAGCGTTTACGCCCCCGGCGCACCACGTCATCATCGCCCAGCGGCGTCTGGCCGTTGATGCCCGGGATCCGCGCACCACGTGGCAGCCCTCCCTGATCACCACCCTTCCCTATATGCTGCCGGGCCTGGAGTTTGGCTGGGAGCCCGAAGGCGTTGCGGCCGATCGGCAAAAGCACCTGCGCAAGCAGGCCGAAAACGTCTGGCTGAGCCAGAAGAGCCGCTGGGAGACTGATAAGATCCTGACGGCCAGGGCAGATTTCTCGCTCTCTCAGGCGCCCTGGCATATCCAGGATACGGTCTGGGGAAATGGCTATGCCTGGAACTCTGTCGGTGACGATGGCCGGGACTACACCCGTTTCGCGCAGGTATCGACCAAAGCGGTCTTTGCCCTGTGGGCCCTGTGGGACACCCCGTACACCGACATGCTGATGGCGGTGACAAAGCATCTTAACGATCCGCAAAAAGGCTGGTACGAAGGCCGCCAGGAAGCCACGGGCGATACTAACGCTGCGCTCACCCTTTCCACCAATGCCACGGTGCTGGAAGCCCTGTTCTTTAAACACAACGCGGGCCCCCTGTTTGACGCCCGCCGGGCTAAAAAAGAGAGCTACTTTACGCGCCGTGTGGCAGATGACTATACGCCCGTCGGGCACTGTCTACCGGGCGAAAATGCCGTAAGGAGGACGCCGTGAAATTTTACCGCGATCTGTTTGAATCCAGTCTGAACCGCGTCTTTCCGGATAATGATAAAACGGCGTTTTTTCAGACGTTCTATGACGCCTTCGTCCATATGTCACCCGAGACGGAGCAGCATTTTTCTCGCCTGCCGGATAGCGAGGGTCAGCAGACTCTGTTTAAGAGTTTCTTCGCCATGCTTGCGGTAGACGGCGCGTTAATCGTGCCTGATTTTCTCGAGCGCCTGGCGCGGGAGCAAAGTGACGACGGTCTCCACCTGCCCCCGCGTTTTTTCGCCCTGTGGCGCGAAGCGATGTTGAACACCGTGAGCCTGCGCGATCCGCAGTGCGACGATGAGATCCTGACGGCCTGGGCCATGGCGATCGCGCCCGGGCTGGAATACCTGCGCCGACAGGCAGAACTGCACTACCGCGCGTAGGAGGATCACGATGAGCGCATTCACGTACGATCTTAACGCGCTGCCGGCCGCCGTCATGATTTATGACGCCGAGGAACGCCTGCAGGCCTGGAATCACAACGTGGCCCTTTTTTATCCGGTCATTACCCCATGGCTGAAGGTGGGAACGACACTTGAGGCGCTGGCGGAACGCTTTATCGACGCCGTTTACAACGTCGACCCAGGCCTTCGCCAGACGCTGCGCGAGTCGATCGTGCGCAACTGTCGGCAGGATAAACACTGCGAAGTGCGGCAGGCAGGCCAGCGGCGGATCTTCGTCCAGCACCAGCGCCTTGCGGACGGCGGCATTGTCAGCCTGCACAGCGATGTCACGGAGCTGGATGAAGCACAGCGGGCGCGTCATCAGCTGCATGACGATTTTCTGCTGACGGCAGAATCCATCCATATCGGGATCTGGGACTGGCAGGTGTCTGGCGACACGCTCCAGGTCAACGATACCCTGCTGGCCATGCTGGGCCAGTCGCGCACCCAGTGGCGATATCCGGTGCGTTTTCTGCTCAATCAGGTCCACGAGAACGATCGCGCTGCGCTGCGCAAGGCGCTGCACGCGTCGAAGCAGGATCATCGTCCGGTCTTTGAATGTGAAATTCGCGTGCATCACCCTACCGAAGGTCTGCGCTGGATGCTGCTCTCCGGCCAGGTGGTCACGCTCTCCATTGAGGGAAACGCCGAGCGCGTGATTGGCACGCTGCAGGATATTACGCGCCGCAAGGAGGCTGAAATTCAGGCGTTCGCCTCGGCCATTGAGGCACAAAAAGCCAATGAGGCAAAAAGCGCGTTCCTGGCGAATATGAGCCATGAAATTCGCACCCCCATGAACGGGATTATCGGCATGACCCAGCTGTGCCTCGATACCTCTCTCAGTGCCGATCAGCGCGATTACCTGACGCTGGTGATGAGTTCTGCCCAGTCTCTGCTGCATATCATCAACGACATTCTCGACTTTTCCCGGATTGAAGCCGGCAAAGTGGAGCTGGAGGCGGAGCCCGTCCCGGTCCGCCCCTTCATTCAGTCGCTTATTCGCCCCCACATGCCGGGGGCGAGCGAAAAAGGCATTGAGCTGCTGGTCGATATTGCGCCCGACGTTCCCGACGTGCTGCTGGTCGACGGCGCGCGTCTGCGCCAGATCCTGACCAATCTGCTGGGTAACGCGCTGAAGTTTACCCATCAGGGAGAAGTGATCCTGATTGTTGAGCCCGACGATAGCGCGGACAGATGGCGTTTTCGCGTGCGCGACAGCGGCATTGGCATACCGGCAGATAAGCAGAAGGCTATTTTTGAAGCCTTCAGCCAGGCGGACAACTCAACCACCCGCCGCTATGGCGGTACGGGGCTCGGGCTAACCATCTCTGCGAGACTGGTTGCTGCGATGGGGGGCGAATTAACGGTCTCCAGCGAGCCGGGAAAAGGCAGCGAATTTTCGTTCTCGCTGCCGCTGGCGGCGCAGACCCTTGCGCCCGGAGAGCGCCCACATAGCCAGCGCTTTAACGGGGAACCCGTGCTGGTGGTTGATGATAACGCGACCAACCTGCGGCTGCTGGCAGCGATGCTCAGCCAGATGGGGCTGAAACCCACCTGCGTTAACAACGCCAGCGAGGCCATCAACCGGGTTAAAACGGGAACGGCTTGGCCGCTGATCCTGCTGGACGCGCAGATGCCGGATATGGACGGCGTGTCGCTGGCCCTTGAGCTTTCAGTTCTGCCGCAGGTTGCTGAGAGCCATATCATTATGCTGAGCTCCATGAGCCGACATTTTGATATCAATATGCTGAAGCGGATCGGGATCAAGACCTATCTGCATAAGCCTATCGCCCAGGATGAATTACATCAGGCGATTGCCGCCGCGTTTGAACGTTCGCCGGCGCTCGTGGGTGAAAGCATCCCCGCGCCTGTCGCCTCGCCAGGGGCTACGGGACTGCGGATCCTGCTGGCTGAAGATAATCTGGTCAACCAGAAGGTCGCCGCGCGCCTGCTCGAGCGCCTCGGCCACACCTGTCAGATCGTCGATAATGGCGTCGCGCTGCTGGAACGTTGGCGCGAGGATACGTGGGACGTTTTGCTGATCGACCTTCAGATGCCAGAGATGGACGGAGAAACCGCAATTCGCCTGCTGCGTGAAGAAGAACGGTCCCGCCCCGGCCCGGCTCAGCCCACCGTCGCCATGACCGCACACGCCATGCAGGGGGACAAAGAGCGCTGTCTTAACATGGGTTTCGACGGCTACATTGCCAAACCCATCAGCCAGGAGCGTCTCGCTGAAGAGATTGCTCGCGTACTCCAGCGCCATGAAGATTTCTCCGACTTTCCGGATGAAGTACGCCTGCTGAAGCAGTGCGCTGACGATCCCGCCCTGGTGCAGGAGCTGCTGGCCCTGTTTGGCGAAGGGCTAAATGAAGCAATCAAAACCATTACCCAGGCGATCGACAGCAACGACCGCGAGGCACTGCGCCGCGCGGCCCACAAGCTGCGCGGAGAAGCCGTCACCCTGGACTTCAGCACGCTCGCACAGCAGCTTCAGGTGCTGGAAAGCGACGCGCATGCGCTGGATGGGCAACAGCTTGCGGCCCTGAATGACAACCTTCGCCAGGAATCGCTGCGCCTGATGGCGTGGCTCACCGCACGCGGGGTAAACGCATGATGACTCGCAACTGCGCGCTGCTCTTTGCCCTGTTGACCACCCACACGGTGGCGAACTCCGTGCCGGTCAGCTGGTCTCTGGCAGGAGAATGGCAGGTTCAGGATGCCAATGACAGCGCACATCCCGCCGCATCAGGCTGGCGCCCGCTTCAGGTTCCTGCCAACTGGTACAGCGCCGGGTACGATCACCAGGGCGCGCTGTGGTATAAGCACGCGTTTTCCCTGCCCGTGCAGCCCCCCGACGTAATGAGTACTCTGGTGTTTGACGGCGTCGATTATCTTGCAGAGGTGACGCTGAACGGCCAGCCGCTGGGCAAGCATGAGGGCTATTTTCAGCGCTTTTCGCTGGATGCCCGCTCAGCGTTACAACGTCACAACCAGCTCGTGGTCAGGGTCGACAGCCCTTACGAAGATCCCACTAAAGTCTGGCCGCTGCATAAAACGCTCATGAAGGGGATCCTTAACCAGCATGACACGCGTCCCGGTGGGGCCTGGTCGCCGCAAGGACAGGACGCTAACTCAGGCGGCATCTGGGCGCCGGTGAGGCTGCATCTTAGCCGGGGCGCTACCCTTGATGAGACCATCCTGCGGCCCGACTGGACGCAGGGGCTGACTCGCCCGGCGTTAAAGGCAGAGATTCGCTATCGCGCGCTCGATCCGGGCCCGGCGACCGTACGGCTCACCGCCACGCCCGCCAATTTCAGCGGCAAGCGCTATCAGGCTGATTTTCCGGTTACCCTCGAAAGCGGCGCCCATTCCGTGCAGCTGACGCTGCCCATGCCGAAGGCAAAACTGTGGTGGCCCGTCGGTACCGGAAAACCCCACCTGTATACCATTCGCGTGGCATTGCGGGATGAAAACGGCCTGATGGATACGGCGGTCACCCGCACCGGGCTGCGCAAGATCGTCGAGCAGCCCGACAATAAGGGCTGGCTCATTAACGACAAACGCCTTTTCATTAAGGGCAGTAATTACATCGGTTCCCCCTGGCTCAGCACCATGACGCGAGAAAAATACCGTCGCGATCTTCGTCTGGTGGAAGCCATGAATGCCAACGCCATACGCGTGCACGGACACGTTGCAGGACGTGCGTTGTATGACGTGGCCGATGAGATGGGCATGATGATCTGGCAGGATGTTCCGCTGCAGTGGGGCTACAACAACAGTGCGGCTTTCACGGAAAATGCGGTTCGACAGACGCGGGAGATGATCGAACAGTTTGGCAATTCCCCCGCCATCATCGTCTGGGGCGGGCATAACGAACCGCCGTGGAACTCGCCGTGGATGGAAAAACGCTTCCCGGACTGGAATAAAGATCTGAATCGCGAGCTCACGCAAAAGGTGGCGGATACGCTTGCCGAAGATACCTCACGCATCGTGCACCGCTTCTCCGCCGTTGAGGAGCATTACTGGGCGGGCTGGTACTTTGGTACCGTACGCGACCTGCTTGCTCCGGCCAAAACGGGGATCATCACCGAGTTCGGCGCGCAGGCGCTTCCCCGCTTATCGACGCTAAAAACCATCATCCCGGCGGCGTCGCTCTGGCCCAAAACGACCGCCGCTGACGATCCCGGCTGGACCGTCTGGAAATACCATAATTTTCAGCCCTTCCAGACCTTTAAGTTTGCCGGTATTTCGCGTGGGGACAACATTCAGGCGATGATCCGCAATACTCAGGCGTACCAGTCGCAGCTGGTGGCCACGGCGGCAGAGAGCTACCGTCGACAGCGCTACCAGCCGGTGACGGCCCTGTTCCACTTCATGTTTGTAGAAACCTGGCCCTCCATCAACTGGGGCGTGGTGGACTACCTGCGTAAGCCTAAAGCCGGGTTTTACGCGCTCCAGCGCGCCTACCAGCCTGTTTTGCCGTCCATTGAACCCGTGACGGCGCAGTGGCAATCCGGGGCGGCGGCGACCGTGCGTCTGTGGGCCATCAACGACACCTGGAAACCGTGCCGCGAATGCCGTCTGATCTGGCGCATCACCCAGCGCGATAAGGTGCTGGCAAATGGCACGACGACGATGACGATCGCAGCAGACTCGGGAACGATGGTAAAAGCGGTCACGGCCACGCCCGTGGGCCAGGACGACGTGTCGATTCGGTTTACGATTGAAAACAGCGCGGGAAAAATTGTCGGCGAAAATCAGCGCACGGAGTCCGTCATAAAGTAAGCGAGGGGAAAAGGAAAATTGCCGCTTCCCCTGCTTTCTTGTACCCTTTCAGCGTTTACCCCAATCCCCTAAAAATCGAGACATCCGGACGCCTATGACTGCACATATTTCCAAAGATCCTTTGCATGGCGTAACGCTGGAGATGATGGTCAACGCCCTGGTGGCGAAATATGGCTGGAGCGAGTTGGGTGACCGCATCAAAATTAACTGTTTCAGAAAAGACCCCAGCGTTAAATCGAGCCTGAAATTTCTGCGCCGCACCCCGTGGGCGCGCGCGGAGGTTGAAGCCCTGTATCTGGACTCTCTCAGCGATGAGGGAAATACAGAGCAGGCGGCGCCCGCCTTTAATCCCTGGGCTAACAGTCGGATTATCAAGAGCTAATACGCAAATGACGCGACACGTAAAACGGATTGGTGCGCTGGCTGCCTGCGCGCTTTTACTTGTAAGCTGCTCCTCAAAACCACCCAAATCACTGGTTACCCCTCTTCCCACCGTCAGTAAACCGACGCCGCAGGCAAACGCCCCGATGCGCGGCATCTGGCTGGCGACCGTCTCGCGTCTCGACTGGCCGCCGGTGGCCTCGGTGAATGGCCGCAGCGCGGACCAGCGTATCGCGATGCAAAAGCAGGCGCTGATCGCAAAGCTCGACAACCTTAAGCAGCTCGGCATCAACACGGTATTTTTTCAGGTGAAGCCGGACAGCACGGCGCTCTGGTCATCCAAAATTTTACCGTGGTCAGATACGCTGACCGGCAACATCGGTGAGTATCCGGGGTACGATCCGCTGCAGTTTATGCTCGATGAAGCGCACAAGCGCGGCATGAAGGTCCATGCCTGGTTTAACCCCTATCGCGTGTCGACCAACACCAAACCGTCCACCATCGCCGCCCTGAACCGGACGTCATACCAGACGCCGTCCAGCGTTTATGTCCAGCATCCGGAATGGGTCCGCATCTCGGGTGACCGCTTTGTGCTCGACCCGGGCATTCCGGAGGTGCGCGACTGGATAACCAAAGTGGTGACCGAAGTGGTGGCGAACTACCCGGTAGACGGCGTGCAGTTTGATGATTACTTCTATGCCGAATCGCCGGGATCCGCGCTCAATGACGCGCAGAGCTGGCGGCAGTACGGCCAGGGGTTTGCCTCAAAAGCCGACTGGCGAAGACACAACACGCAGCAGCTGATTGTCCAGGTCTCCCGCGCGATCAAGCAGACAAAACCCAACGTGGAGTTTGGCGTCAGCCCGGCGGGCGTGTGGCGCAACCGCTCCTTTGACCCGGCAGGCTCCGACACCCGCGGCGCCGCGGCCTATGATGAATCCTACGCCGATACGCGTCAGTGGGTGCAGCAGGGCCTGCTGGACTACATCGCGCCGCAGATTTACTGGCCCTTCTCCCGGGATGCCGCGCGCTACGACGTGCTGACCAGATGGTGGGCCGACGTGGTGAAGCCGACCCACACTCGCCTGTATATCGGCATTGCGTTCTACAAGGTTGGCGAGCCGTCGAAAAAAGAGCCGGACTGGACGGTTCAGGGCGGCGTGCCGGAGTTGAAAAAGCAGCTCGATCTCAACGATTCGCTTCCCAACGTCAACGGCACCATCCTGTTCCGGGAAGATTACCTGAACCAGCCGCAGACCCAGCAGGCGGTAAACTACCTCCGGGGACGCTGGGGTAGCTAAGTCACGATCAGGCAGAAACGCCCGTTTCTGCCTGTTTTTTTTACGGCTTCGGCCCGAACATCGCCTCGAGCTGCTGTGCATCCGGCATCCCCACCACCTGCTGCAGCTCGTTTTCCGCATTCAGATAATAAATAGCCGGCGTGGCGTTAGCGCCCAGGCTGTCCATCAGCGCCTGGTGCTTCTGCAGTATCGCTACCGTTTCGCGGGAAGCCTCGCCTTCAGGCTTGGGCAGTTTTTTGCCGCCGGAGAGCTCGTATTCGCGCCAGGCCGCAACCGGATCTTTCGCATTCAGAATGGCGGCGGCGTTGCGTCCGCTGTTGGGGTTGAGGAACGCCACCAGCAGCGTATTGAGCTGCACCTTACCGGCCTTCACCCACGGCTGCGCCTCGGACCAGAACTGCTTGCAGTACGGACAGAACGGATCGGCAAAGACAAAGACCTTGCGCGGGGCGCTATCGGCCCCTTCCTTCAGGGGATGCGCCGCGTTGAGGTTTTTCCACATCTCGCGTCCCATCGGGGCGTAGATCTCTTTCTGGAAGTAGCCCTCGCTGAGGTTCTTTCCTTTGTCATCGTACAGATAGCCCGAAATGACGTGCTTGCCGTCCGGAGTTAAAAAGAGCGTCACGCCCATATCCTGATACTGCCCCAGCCAGGCTGGCGCCCCGCCCGGCGCATCCAGCTTCTTGATGATTTTGATGTTCTGCTGCTCGCTGAAGTGCTTCACCACATCCGGTATGGCTTCAGCCGCCTGTACCAGCCCTGACGTCGCCAGCGCCGAAAGTAACAGTAATTTTTTCATTTCCCTCTCCGGTTTATCGGGGGCATTACGCCCCCTTCAGGTTAGCGGTTTTTCAGTGCTTCACTGACCATTTCGTCGAATTGTTCGAACGGCACCCAGCCGGGAAGCAGCCCCTCGCCGATAAGCGTGGCGGGCGTGCCCTGGATCCCCATTTTTTCCGCCACAATGAGGCTGCGCCTGATCGTCAGAAAACTCTCCTCGTCCGGCGTCGTCACGCTGACGCCCGCCCGCTTTTGCGCCTCCTGAATGCTGGCGTCATCGTGGTACCCCTTTTTCGCCATCAGGGTGTGGTTTAGCTTCATAAACTGCTCAGGATGCGCACGCCAGACGGTTAACGCGTCTCGTGCGGCGGTCAGCGAACTTTCCGAGCGGAAAGGTAAAAACTTAAACACCACCGCCACGTCCGGATGTTTTTCGACAATCATCTCCAGGTACGGATCGAATTTTTTACAGTACGGGCAGTTGTAGTCGGTAAACACCACCAGGGTGAGCTTTGGGTTTTTCGCGCCGATGCGCGGGGAGTTCGGATCGTTAAACAGGAAATCAGCGATCGTCTTTTGCGCGCGCTGCTCCTGGTCCGGCGTCAGCGGCTGCGCGGCGAATACCTGAAGCGGGGCCAGCAGGAGCAGAAGCGTAATAAGGAATTTTTTCATGACACAGTTAGCCTTTTGCGTTGTTCAGGGTGGTGACCAGGGTGCGCTTGTCCAGCAGCGGCGAGAGGATCTCGCCATCAGGCAGGCCGGGGCCATACACCGCGTTAAACGGAATGGCGTAGCGGTTTCGCTTCGCCAGAAAATCCGCGATAAACGCGGACGGCTGGCTCCAGTCCCCGCGCAGGGCCACCACGTCCGGCTGGCGCAGCGCGGCAATCACGTCCGGCTGACTGAGTACGCGGTGCTCGTTAACTTTGCACGTCACGCACCAGTCCGCGGAGATATCCACAAACACCCGTTTCCCCTGCGCCAGCGCGTTCTCGATAGCCTCTTCACTGAGCGGCTGCCACGGGATAGTCTGCGCAACGCTTTGTGCAGGAGCGTCAGGCGGCGCGTTAAGCAGACCGCGCAGCTGATACCCGCCGAACGCCGACAGCGCGATGACCACCAGCCAGAACAAGAGCGAAGATTTTTGCCCCTTCAGCGCGAACAGCACCAGCGCAGCGGCAGTCAGCGCCAGCATCACGATCTGGCTGACCGCCTCGCCCAGATGCACGCTCAACAGCGTCGCCAGCCAGAGGCTGGAGGCCAGCATCATCAGGCCAAGGATGACCCTGAGCGTGTTCATCCAGCGGCCGGGTTTCGGCAGCAGCATGGCCGCTTTCGGCACCAGGGCAACGAACAGCCACGGCAGGCTCATGCCCACGCCGAGCATCATGAAGATAAGCCACAGGGCGTGCAGCGGCGCGCCAAGGGCAAAGGCGACCGCGGTACCGAGGAACGGCGCGGAGCACGGCGTTGCCAGCAGCGTGGCGAACATCCCTTCGCAGAAGCTGCCGCCAATCCCCGCTCCCCCTGCCGTCGCCAGCCGTCCTGCGGCGGCAGAAGGGAGCAGCATTTCAAACGCCCCAAACAGGTTCAGCGCAAACAGGAAGGTCACGGCAACCATCAGGCCAATAAACCACGGGTTCTGGAACTGAATGCCCCACCCCAGCGACGCTCCGGCCAGCTTCAGCGCGGTGACCATCCCGGCCAGCAGCATAAAGGAAGTGAGGATCCCGGCGCTGGTGGCGAGGAAGCGCAGCCGGATGGCACGCCTGTCCGAGCCCGCCTGCAGGATGCTGTTAAGCTTCATGCCCATTACCGGCAGCACGCAGGGCATCAGGTTGAGGATCAGCCCGCCTAATAGCGCAAAGAGCACCATTTTTCCCGTCCCGTCCGGTGCGGAGGTCTCTTCGGGCGTTGTCCCAACGGTCATGGTGGTTTGCTGCGCCCGCTCGCCGTTGGTCAGCACAAACGACAGCCTCTTGCCTGCCAGCGAGGCGGGTTTGTCTCCCCATTCGTCGGTCACGGGCACCGTCACCCGAAGCGCAGTGCCGTCATGTTTAATAACCGGCTCGCCGGGCAGAATATCGCCCTCCAGCGGGTCAAAGTAGATCCCCGGATTGTCCCATTTCCCGTCCGTGGTGCCGGTAATCACCAGCTTGTCGCCAGAGAGCCAGGCGGAAAGATCCGACGACACGCCTGATGAGCCCGGAACGGCGCGCATCGCTTGCCCGAAGGCGCTGCGGAAGCCCTCATCCACCGGCTGGGTAAAATCGAGATGCATCGGGTAGTCCGTCAGCAGACAAACGTTGCTGCACGTAGAGAGCGTCAGCGTCCCGTCGAGCGTGTCGCCCTTCACCCCGTCGAGAACGATCGGGATAGTGACCTTATCGTGATAGCCCTGCGTGGTCATGCCGGAGATATCGAAACGCGACGGTACCGGCCAGGACCAGCTGTCCGTTACGCCGTCCGGCCAGCTGATTTTCGGGGCCACGCCGCCCTCGCCCGGCGATCGCCAGTAGGTTTTCCAGCCGGGCTTTAGCTCAACGGTGAGCAGGCCCTTAATGTGCGTTTGCTCCCTCTCCGCCTGAAAGCGGATGCGGGCGTGATCGTTTTGTGGGAAGACCAGCCAGCCGGTGTCCGCCGCATGGACAATGCCGATGCAGGACAGCCACAGGAAGACGAATCCCCTGAAGAGGTTAACCATGTTGTACTCCGTGAACAGTGAAAAATTATCGTGCGGTGACGATGTTTTTCATTCACGGAAAACGCAGTTTTTCAGGTGTATTCGGGGAGGCGGTGCCTGAACGGGCTGTTCCGCGGGAGCCAGTGCCCGCCCTTGCGTAAACACCTGCAGCAGCGCGAAGAAGATAATAATGGCCGGTAACGCACCGTCGAAGAACAGCGGCTGGGCGCAGAGAAGCGAGTGAGCGCCTAGCTGACAGGGCGATGGCCCGGACTGCTCGGTGCTGGTTTGCGTTGGGGCATCTGCACTCAGCGAAATCTGCGGATCCAGTCCCTGTAAAAAATGGTTGAGCATCACCGCACGCTGCACGAGGCAAAGCGCCATCGCGAGACAGGTGATAATCAAAAGCCATTTTCCGAGGAGCTGACGGTTGCGCATAACATTCCAGAGTGACAAGACGCCCCGATCATAAACGATAGTGATGAATCTACAAGTGCCGGAAGTGTAAGGTTTTGTCTGTCGCCGCTATTCGCCCGTCAGCGCGTCATAGACGTCCCGCAGCCGCGTGCGGAGAAACAGCACCGCCTTGTGCTTGCGGGATAACAGCGCCTGTTCGCTGGCGCCGGTCTCCTCTGCCAGCATTTTAATGCTGTAGCCGTGTAGCTCGGTCTTTTCAAATACCTCCCGCTGCGGCGGCGAGAGTTCAGACAGCGCCTGGCCCAGCTCTTCCCACAGCAGCGTCTTGAGGTACTCCTCCTCCGGCGTGTGCGGTACGCCGAACAGGGTTTCGGCCAGCTCGTCTTCCGGATAACCGTCGTCATCTTCGCCTGTAAAATAGCCGGAGAGCGACACCTCGCGCTTCTTACGCGCCCGGTCGGTCATCTCGTTACGCGCCGCGCGGAACAGCCAGGCGGCAACGTTTTCGACCGGCTGCTCCACTTTCATCAGCTGATACGTCACTTCCTGCAAAATGTCGTCGGCATCATCGCGCACGGACGTCCGTCCGCGAATGAAGGCTTTCAGCCGGGCGCGACAGGCGTTGAGGGCCGAAATCAGCATGGATCCGCCCGCCTCCCCGGCTTTCATCTCGCTCACTCCGCGTCCGGCGCTTTTGGCGTAGCGTCATCGCGCTTATCGTCACGATGACCGTGCCAGCCGCAGTGACCGCGTCCGTGGCGACCAAACCCTTCGCGGCGCTGCTGAATAAACGCTTCGCGCTGCTCAGGCGTCATGTTCATCCAGCGCTCGTGCATCCGGCGGTGCGCGCCAAACATCCCGGGGCGGAACCCCAGCCCGCCAAACAGAATGCGGCTCAGCACCAGAATACCCAGCGCCTGCCAGAAGCCGATGGCCTTCACGCCCAGGATCGCCGGGAGCAAGGCGTTCCACAGGGACATCACCAGCAGGCCGAGCACGATGAAAATCACCGCGCCGATGATTAAACCTTTGCCCATACGGTGGCGACCAAATCCGCGCCCGTGACCTCTGCCGTGCAGTTCAAAATCTCTCATGGTGTTTACCTCGTTTACCGTAACTGATTATGGCGTGTGATGAGGTAGACGGATGAGGGAGGGAAATATTGCTGGGGGGAATGAAAATTTTTGTGCTGACGGTTTTGGACTCATAGCGGTAACGGCTGGCGGGTGCTATGAGTCGCTCGAAAGCAAATCATCTCGTACGAAGAATACGCTTAACCAATGCAATAGCAATGACGGCCAGTATGATTGACAACAGTGCCAGGAAGATGAGCAAGGATAATAGTGGATTTAACAAGCCACCTAAACTGGTGAAGTCGCTGAGACGGCCAAGTTGCTCGGACGTGCATACACGCAGAATGATCTCAGGGATAATAAGCAAAAAAATAATGACGGTCAGGACATAAACCAGAGCACTCTTGCGCTTTCCCATTTTCGATGTTGCCCCTCTATCAAACATGATCAATGATAATAAGGTAATGATACTCCAAGGTTATATAAAATGGCACAAAACTATTTGCAACTGAAAATGCAGTCGAATAAACAGTTAGCTATTGCACTAACAAACTCGCTTAGAGACATGCATGAAGATCATATGGCAACTCTGGAAAAGGTGAAACAGGGAACGCAGCGCCTGGTTAGCTACGGGGCATGTTTGATGCCAGACGAGTATTATCGTAACTATATAGCCAATTATTAGATATAAAAAACCAGAACAGTTTGACATTAAAAAGTGGAGGAAATGCCCCCTCCACTCATCGATAAAGTTGCTATGAAACTAAAGCTAAATTCTCGTTACACTCACGCCGGATATGTGAAAGAAAATCAGTCAAACAACTTGGTACGTCCGCAAACTGACATAAATCAGAAAGTATATCTTGGGACTCTTTATTTAATGAAAGTCTTGTCTTGGTAAAAATTCGTCTTTCTTCTCTGGGCGCGCGAGATAGTCTGTATGAATCAGGGAAAAATGAAGGGTTTCTTTTTATATTATCCTCTTTCAACCTAAACAGATATTGGTGCATGAAATAAAACATAAACTTTCCACGAATAACCTTAACCAGTTGGGAGGTGTCTTTTCCTTCATAATACTGCCGTGAACTTTCCAACGCGCTGTTTTCAAAGTCCTCAATTGATTTACCAAGAATAGTAAAGGCATCTGTGTTTAACGAGACATCATTCAAACTAATGCGGATGAAATTATTTAAATTAATATCCCTTGCATTTATTTTAGAGACAATGTCATTTTCTTCATACATTATTCTATTACATCTCAACAATGCATCTAACTCTGTAATCTGAGATACAAACTCCTGTCTTCTGGAAGTGAAGTTTCCACATATAAGATTAAAATCATCATTTTCTGAATCGTTTTCAGCCAGATAAAATTTATGTCGCAGGATCTTTTTGAAAAATTTCATTGAAACATAGAAATTCTCGATAGAGTAAGTTGGTGTAACATATATTTTTTCGGGAAAAATGTTATCCTCAACTTCATGGTAATCCTTGTCGACGAAACCAAAATGATAGCTTTCTTTATAAGCTTGCAAGGTATGGCACTTAAGATCATGTACTAATTGAAATACATTACTTCGTCCAAAGCAAACTAGGCTCACCCAATTTTCCGTATGAGGTCCTAAACTGGATTCAAAAATAGGAAAATAATAATCTAAGTCATCTATTCCTTCAAAAAAAAAGATCATTTTACCTTTTGCTTCTTTAAATTTACGCAAAAAACTTCGAAAAATAACCGATTCATCCTCAGCCATTTCCTCCATCAAACCGACGCGTCCAGTATTAGTAAAATTAGTCATTATTGCAACTCCATGACTTCTAATGCCAAATCGCTAGTATAAGATTTGAGATTATTTTTAAAAATAAATGGCGAGTGTGTTGCAGCCATCATAAACTCACAGCGATTGGACTCAATGATCTTTGGAAGCAACATTTGCTGCCATTCTATAGACAAAGAAATTTCAGGTTCATCAAAGAATATCCAGTATTTCCTGTCTAAATCATCTAGTTCTGCCAAATATATTTTTGTGAATAATGATAAAATTTGCTTCTCGCCAGAGGAGAGATTTTCAATATCAATTCTTTTATTGCCTTTCTTTTTCTCAACGTATATTTCAGATGTAATCTCGTTGAATATTACCGACTTATCATTAAAAAATTCGTTAACAACATTTTTATATTTAACAATCGCCTCATCGATATGCTTTTGATTATTGTAAATAGTAACCATATTTTCAAGGATATAGAAAAGAGAGTTATTATTATTTGCTGGATTAAACTCCCTTCGGTCTATTATGCTTAATAGATTCTTTTTATCCTTACCATCGATCGTTTTTGAATCTATTCGAGATAAAATCTTGAGAATAGAATCTTTACTTTCAATTAATTCTGAGATGTTTTTCTCATTAACCTTTTTATTACTGATAATGTTTTTTAATAATCCTCCAGAAAGTTTTAAAAAATCTTGGGTAGTGGAACTTCGTATCCTGTTAGTAAGCATGGCCCAAGTATCTTTTATATCGTCAACCCCAAACTGGATAAGCGGATTATCTTTAAAGAATGCCTTGGCTTCACTCAGCCCACCAAATGGATATTCCTCATCATCTTCATCGTCTTTTTTGAAAGAACTGATGTTGCTTTCAACAAGTCTATATGTGGGAAGGTATATAAATTCTTTCTTGCTAAATTGGCCGACATTTACGAGTAACATCTGCATCTTATCATAAAATGGCTGAAAGTCCCACGTCAACTTTGAGTCAACATATAAGTCTTCACAGATAAATGTTACTGCTTCTTTTAAATCAGCAAAATTAACTTTAAAACCTTCAAAATCAAAATAGTAACCATAAGATTCAACAAGATTTTTAATATTCAAAACAATCGGAAATAAATCTTCACTTTCAAGATGTAAATCCTTAAACATCAATCGCCTCATTTCAACTTTATCAAGTTTAGATGTAATATGACGATTGCAAATAAAATAAATTATTAAGCTAATTACAAATTGATTGCTTAATTGAAAGTCCAATCTTCTGTTATAGTTCTTTAAAGTTTTCTGATCTAGATGCCTTACAATAAACTTAAAAGCACTAGGAAAATCATCTTCAAATAATATTTTTATTATTTCTTTTGGGTAAACAATCTCTTCCTGGTCTTGTAATTTAATGCTCAAACTTTTAAAGTTAAATTTATTTATCTTTTTATCGTTCTTGAGGAAACTATAAAGCAAGCTAATTATAGTGGTTTTGCCAAAGCCATTTTCTGAAACGATTACCTTTAGGTTGTCAATAAATTTTAGATGTACATCTGACTCGTCATTCAACCCGTATATAGAAAATTCTTCTAACAAATGTGCTTGCATAAAAGCCCTTTTCAAAAATAAGAATTATGTAAACTCAAAGTATCATTATTTTGCATGGTTTTCCAGTTACGCCAGCTTTGAAAGAGGCCCCCTACGGAGCCGCTCCCAAAAATCAAGCCTGCACCGGCAAACTAAAACTCGAAATACTCCGCGAAAGCTGCTGTGCCTGCTCTTCCAGCGAGGCCGCTGCCGCGGCGGACTGCTGCACCAGCGCGGCGTTCTGCTGGGTGACGCCATCCATCTCGGTCACCGCCTGCCCGACCTGGCCGATCCCGCGGCTCTGCTCTTCAGAGGCGACGGAGATCTGCTCCATCAGCGTATTCACTTTATTCACCGACGAAATGATCGCGTCAATCACCTCGCCCGAGCGGCTGACCAGCTCCGCACCGTTTTTCACGCTGGAGACCGACTGCGCGATCAGGCTTTCGATGTCTTTCGCCGCCACCGCGCTTTTCTGCGCCAGAGTGCGCACTTCGCTGGCCACGACCGCAAAGCCGCGTCCCTGCGTACCGGCGCGCGCCGCTTCAACCGCCGCGTTCAGCGCCAGGATGTTGGTCTGGAAGGCAATGCTGTTAATCACGCTGGTGATGTCTTCAATACGCTTCGAGTTCGCCGCGATGGTATTCATCGTGTCGATCACTTCACGGGTCACCGCTTCACCGGTGTGGGCATTTTTCACCGCGTCCTGCACCAGCTTCCCGGCCTGATACACATTATCGGTATTGTTCGCCACCGTCGCGCTCAGCTCTTCCATGCTGGCCGCCGTCTGGGTTAACGCCGAAGCCTGCTGCTCGGTGCGTGACGCCAGGTCGATATTCCCGGAGGCAATCTCCTGGGCGGCGTGCGTCACGGTATGACTCGCATCGCGCACCTGGGCGATGGTCGCCAGCAGCGCCTGTCGCATCTGCTCCATCGAGCCCATCAGATGGTCGATTTCGTTGCCTGTACTCCCCTTCACCGGCACCGGAATGTCCAGCTTGCCTGCCGCAATCTGGCTGCAGTGCTCGCGCGCCAGGTTGATCGGCGCAAAGACAAAGCGCTTCATCAGCAGGCTAACGGCGATAATCACCACCACAAACAGGCTGGCGATAGCAGCAACGATCGCCAGGCCGGAGACGAAGCTACTGCTCGCATCTTCGTTCAGGCTTTTGGCGTATTTCTGGTGGACGGAAAGCACCTGGTCGAGAACGATCTCGTACTGGCGGTCGAGGCGGGAGACTTCCGGGATGAGCGCGTTAAATTTGGCGACATCGTGCGCCTCGGCGGCATCGATCAGCGGCGCCAGCCCCTGGTTGCGGTAGTTCTGCCAGGCGTCCTGATAGGCAGTGACCAGCGACGCTTCATCGCTCAGGCGCGGCGACGCCATAAAGGCCGCAAAGGCGTGGTCCGCTTTGGTCAGCGCCTCTTTCACGGCGGTAAGCTTTGCAGCGTCGTCCGCCGCGTTGCCCGCTTCCACCATCTTCACATACTCCATCACCCGCACGCGCAGCGTACGGCTGTGGTTGATGGGGTCAATAATGGACAGCACAACCTGGATCTCTTTGTTGACGTTATCCAGGGAATTATTACTTTTAATGATGATGCCAACGCTGGTGACGGTGCTGACAACAAAGAAGAAAAGCAGCGAGAACAGGACTATCAGGGACGACTTTTTCAACGACATAAACCAATACCTCAAGGAGAATTATTCCTTATGGTTATCGGCCATTCCAAAACTTAAATTAATTAAAGTTACTGAAGTATCGAACCGGGCTATTTCGCTGACTTATAGCGCCGCTGCAGGGTGGCCGCCAGCTTGCGTTGCAACGGTTCCGGAGTCTCGCCCTCGATCAGTTTGCTAATCAAATCAAAGCAGTGCCACGCCAGCTGGCGATTATCCTGGCGGATGGTATCCACCGGGATCGTCAGCGAATCGTAGAGATAGTGATCGTCAAAACTGGCTAACCTGATATCGCTTTGCAGCAGGTTATGCTGGCCCATATAGCGCAGCACCCCTTCCAGCAGCCCGCAGGCGGCGGCGAAGAGCGCTTTCGGCGGACGCCCCAGGCGGGCGCAGAGTTCAGCAAACATCTCGTAACCGGAGCTCGGGTGATAGTTGCCGTGAATGATCCACTCGGGGCGCAGCGCCACGCCGGCATCACGCAGCCCTTGCTTAAAGCCTTCAAGACGATCGCGCGTCGGGGATAAACGGGGCTGGCCGCCGAGGAAGTAGAATTCATCCGGATGCTGGCGCGCAATGTCCGCCACCAGTTCGGTCGTCGGGGTGATGGAATCGGTGATCACCAGCGGCAGCGCGCTGTCGTTGATGTGACGGTCAAACAGAACCACCGGCAGCTGCTCGCTCAGCTTATGGTAGTCCGCGTCGTTGAGCATGCTGGAGGCCACAATCAGCCCGTCCACCTGACGCGCCACCATGTTGTTCACCACCACCGTCTCCTGCCCCGGGTTTTCATCGCTGCAGGAGATCAGCAGCTGAACGCCCGCCTCGCGGCACAGCGTTTCCAGCTCATGAGAAAAGACGGCAAAACCATAGTTGGTGATCTCCGGGACCACCAGACCAATGGTGTGGCTGCGGTTATCGCGCAGCGACCTGGCGTGAATGCTGGGCTGATAGTGGTGCTCTTTTGCAATTGCCAGCACGCGCTCGCGCGTCTCTTCCGCCACGCGAAGCTCTTTGCTGCGACCGTTCAGGACCAGGCTGGCGGTGGCTTTTGACACCCCCGCCAGCTCCGCGATGTCTTTAATGGTGACGCGTTTTGTTTTTCTCACAACGACTTAGATCCGGCTGCCAAAACCCTCATTCTATCATGCAGGCGCGCAGCGACCAGTAGCGTAATGTGATATCGGACGCACCTTCGAATCGCACCCGGGCCGGATGGTCAGGAAAATAGCGGCTGCTCATCACCCCTTCGCCGTGGTTAATGAAGATTTCGACGCTGGAGCGGTCGCACAGGACGCGCAAATGACGGACGTCGCCCTGCCAGTAGCGGGTTAGCGTTTCACCGGTTTTCAGGCTCGCGCGTTCCAGGCGCACGCCCTGCTCATCGAGCGTGAGGCGCAGCGCGCCGCCAAAATCGACATTCACCTGCGATGCGCTCAGCTCAAACTCCAGACGCGTCGCGTCCAGTTCGGGCGCGTCGCTGGCGCACCCCTGCCAGTGCTGCTCATCTTCACGCAGCGCCGCCAGCTCTCGCGCCGGGGTCTGCCAGAGCCTGCCGTCGCGGAAGCGCAATTCTCGCGGGCAGGTCATCTGGTGCATCCAGCCGTGCGCCCGCGTGGGCTGAAGCATCTCTTCCCCGTCCGGTACGCCCATCCAGCCAATCAGGATGCGGCGTCCATCTTCCGCCAGCGTGGTTTGCGGGGCGTAGAATTCAAAGCCCGCGTCCAGCTCGTGCAGCTCGCCGTGTTCGAACGTCGCGCGGGCATAGTCAAACGCCCCGCTCATCCAGGTGGCCGGATAGGTATTGAGGTAGCGATGCGGCTCGCGCGCCAGCCCCTGCGGGCAGCAGATCAGGACGTGCGTCCCGTCGAGGGAAAACAGGTCCGGACACTCCCACATATAGCCCGCGTCCGACAGGCCGTTAACCCCGTGACCGGCGATCTCCCCGCAGGATGTCCAGGCGTGCAAATCGGCTGATTTAAACAGCAGCACCTTGCCGCGCTTTTGCACATCCTGCGCGCCGAGCACCATGTACCAGTCCCCGTCGTGCCGCCACACCTTCGGGTCGCGCACGTGGCCGGTGTAGCCTTCCGGCAGCGCCAGCACCGGCCCCAGCTTCGTAAAGGTTCCGTCAGGCTGTTCCACGGCCAGGCACTGCCAGGCGGTGCGGCTGCCGTCATCGAACTTGACGTTGCCGGTGTAGCACAGGGTCAGTACGCCCTGGTTATCGACGGCGCTACCGGAGTAGCAGCCGTTGCGGTCATACGCCTCGTCGGGCATGAGCGCCAGCGGCTCATGCTGCCAGTGCACCAGGTCCGCAGAACTCCAGTGCCCCCAGCACTTAAAGCGGTGCTCGCAGTCCAGCGGGTTCCACTGATAGAACAGGTGATAGCGGCCAGCAAACCAGATAAACCCGTTCGGGTCGTTCATCAGCCCCGTCACCGGCGCGGCGTGCCATTGCGGATAATGGCTGTCCGCCAGCGCCCGCGGCTGACCTGTCATAACGGCCTGCAGGATCGCAGGCCAGCGGGAAGGTAACGTCATTATTCAGAATCCGTTTTATATTTCAGCAGCAGTGAGACGGTAAACGCCACGCCGAAGGCAATCACCATGCCGATAATATAGTTCAGCAGCGAGCTGGCCTGCACGATGGCCATCCCCGGAATCGCGGTCAGCCCGACGGCGGTCATGTACACGTGCACGGAGACCACCCAGGCCCCGCCCACCGCACCGCCAATCAGCGCGGCGATAAACGGCTTAACGAAGCGCAGGTTGATACCAAAAATGGCCGCTTCGGTGATGCCCAGCATTGCAGAGAACGCCGACGGCAGGGTAATGGCTTTGATTTTGGCATCTTTGGTTTTGAACCATACCGCCAGGCAGGCACCGCCCTGCGCCACGTTCGCCATGGCCCAGATCGGCAGCAGGAAGTTAACGCCAATCGACGGATTCCCCAGCAGCCCGGCTTCAATCGCGTGGAAGCTGTGATGAATACCGGTGATCACAATCACCGAGTAAAGTCCCCCGAACAGCAGCCCGGCAAGCCAGCCCGCGTGGGCGATCAGCGTGCTCAGAATAAAGGAGATACCGTCCCCCAGCGCGCGCCCCGCCGGGCCGATAATCAGCAAGGCGATAAAGCCGGAAATAACCACGGTGAGGAACGGCGTCAGGATCAGGTCTAACGCATCCGGGATCGCGCGGCGCAGGTTTTTTTCCACGATGCTCATGAACCAGACGGCCAGCAGCACCGGGAATACCGTACCCTGATAGCCAATCATCGCGATCTCAAGGCCGAAGAAGTTCATGGTGTGGAAGCCCGACGCCACGCCCCAGGCGTTGGTCAGCGCCGGGTGGGTCAGAATCCCGCCCAGCGTCGCGCCGAGGTACGGGTTACCGCCAAATTCGCGCGCGGCGGTGAAGCCAATCAGAATAGGCAGAATGATAAACGCCGCCGAGCTGCACATGTCCAGCATGATGTAGATGGCGTTATCCGCATTGACCCAGCCGTAGGTTTTCACCATGCCGAGCAGACCCATCAGCAGACCGGACGCCACAATCGCGGGAATGATCGGCACAAAGATGTTGGAGAGTAAGCGGGCAATACGCTGGAACGGGTTCAGCTTGCGCGCCGCCAGATCCGCGGCTTCGGATTTGCTGGATTCGCTAATTCCCGCCGCCTGAATAAATGCGGCGTACACCTTGTTGACCACGCCCGTGCCAAAAATCACCTGCATCTGCCCGGCGTTACGGAAGCAGCCTTTTACGCCGTCGACCTTGCCGATGGCCTGCTGATCCGCCAGCGCGTCATCAACCAGCACCAGACGAAGACGCGTTGCGCAGTGCGCCGCGCTGGCGATGTTTTCCTTGCCGCCGAGCAGCGGAATAAGCTCGCGGGCGATTTGATTAAAATCCATAGATACCTCTGCCTGACTTCTTTTTATGATGTGCGAAACGCTCCCGCCAGGCGGGAGCGTGATGGGTTAAAACCAGGTTTCCATCTGGACCCCAAAGTTCCATTCCCCGCCGGCGTTGAAGCCGCTGCTGCCAAAGGCATCATCGCTGGCGTAATTATCCAGTTTGCTGCTCCAGTCCATCCAGGTGGCAAACAGGCGCAGTTCCGGACGGCTGAAGAAATCGCCGATTTTGCTCGCTTTTAACGTCGGCGCAAAGGTCAGCTTGTAGAAACTGCCGTTCACGGCGTTGCGGTCCTTATAGCCCTCCGGGTTTAAATCCATGTACTGGTAGCTTCCCTCAAACGCCAGCGCGAAATTCTGGGTGACCTCTTTGATCAGGCGGGTATTGAGCGTTACCCACTCATAGCTATCGCCCTTGACGTAGCGATCTTTACTGCTCTGTGCCAGAACGGCGGGCGCAACGCTCCAGCCACCGCCGATCGGCGTGACACCGTAACTTGCGAAGCGCCAGGTATCCGCCTCAGACAGCAGCGCGCCGTCGGAGCCGATGCTTTTTACCTCCGCACCCAGCCCGTGACCATAAAGCAGCGCCGTTTTGGCGGTCCCTTCACGCAGGCCGTAGAAGCTCTCATTGTGCAAGCCTACCAGGGCATGAACGCCGTGATTGGCGGCATCCGTTTTAATCAGATCGCCGTTAGTGTCTTTACGGTCGTCGTTATCCTTCGCCCGCAGCCCGCTCACCATCAGCTGGAACGGGCCAGCGAAGTGGTTCATGCTGAGGATATAGTTCTGAACGTTGTTGTCGGTCTGCTCCACGCTGCCGAAGTTGCGGCCGTAAATGGAGAAGTTGCTGCGCAGCGAATCGTTCCACTTCACGTCGTAAACGCCGCCGCCGGTACCGGCCAGGAACACCACGTCGGAATCCAGCCAGTGGATATCAAAGTTGTCCCGGTCGAAGCGTTTACCCGCCCAGAAGGTGCTGCCCTTCAGCGCGCCGGTAAAATCAGGCAGGTTGCCCAGCTCCGCGAAGGCCTGACGAATATTGAGATCGCTGGTATCGGCTGACCAGTCGTTATAGGTTCTCTGACCGTCGGCCAGCATCGCCTTGAAGCGCGTGGTCGCCCCGTTATCCAGGGTTTGCTTGTGCTCCAGGTTCAGCTCGACGTAGGTGTCGGCTTCGTTACCCAAACGCCCCACCGCACCGCCGGTTTCACCGGCTGGGGTCAGGTAAGGGCCGCTTTTGCTGCTTGAGGCGGCATCGTTCATCAACAGGCCAGAGCGGGCATAGCCGTGGAACTCAAACCCGCCGGTCTGATCCGCCTTTTTCTCCAGCGCGGTGGTGCGCTGCGCCACCTCCTGGGTCGTCGTTTGCGCCTGCTGCTGAGCGGCAACCAGCTGCTGCGTTTTTTGTTCTGCTGCCGCGGCGCGTTTCTCAGCCACCTGCGCGCGCGTTTCCGCGTCCTGAAGGCGCTGCTCCATCGCGGCAAGACGCGCTTCAATACTGGACATATCCGTCTGGGCAAAAACAGAGGTACTTCCGGCCAGCATGCCTATCATCACGGCAAGTCTGCGTTTTTTATACATTTTGTCGCATCCCTAAAAGAAGTCATTAAACGTGCTAAATTGCTAAACCGGTTTAGGCTGCTGATACTAAACCTGGGAATTTTGGATCGGCAATCTTTTTTGCTAAACCGATTTAGTAAGTGTGATCGAGGCGACAATTCAGGCCGCCGGATGGCGGCCAGGAGAGGAGAAATTACAGGTCGTGCTGCCAGGGCAACGCGGTCATCGCCCCTTTGGCGGTGGTGGCCAGCGCGCCGCAGCGCTGGGCGAGCGCGATAACCGGCGTCAGGTCCTGTCCGGCGGCCAGCCCGTAGAGCAGCCCCGCCACAAAGGCATCGCCCGCACCGGTCGTATCGACGCACTGCACAGGCGTTGCCGGGTAGTGTTTTACGCTACCTTCATGCCACGCGGTTACGCCCGCTTTTCCCTGGGTAACCAGCACCAGACGCGCCGGGCAGCGCTGCATCAGCACCTCCAGACCAACGTTGACCTCCGCGCTGCCGGTGAAAAAGGCCAGCTCTTCTACCGAAAGTTTCACCACGTCGGCGCTTTGCAGGGCCTGCTCCAGGCAGCCATGCAGTGCGTTCTCATCCGGCCAGAGGTCCGGGCGAATATTGGGGTCGAAGCTGACGTAACCGCCCGCCTCACGAATGGCGGCCATCGCCTGAAACGTCGCAGTCCGGCTCGGCTCGGCGCTTAAGGCGATGGAGCAGACGTGCAGCCACTCCCCGGCGCTGAACGTCGGCAGGTCGTCGGGTTCGAGAAACAGATCGGCGCTCGGGCGCACCATGAAGGTAAACGAGCGCTCGCCGTGGTCGTCGAGATCGACCACCACCGTTGAGGTGCGGTGCGCCGGGTCAAGGCGCATCCACGTCACGTCAACCCGCTCGTCAGCGAGCGTTTTCGCCATAAAGCGCCCGAAAGGATCGTCGCCAACCCTGCCGATAAAGGCGCTCTGGCCGCCCAGCCTGGCAATACCGACCGCGACGTTCGCCGGCGCGCCGCCGGGACACTGCAGTAATCGACCTTCTCCATCCGGCAGCAAATCCACTACCGCATCGCCAAGTACCCAGATTTTCTTCATGTGACCCTCGTAGCTAAACTATGTTAAACCGTTTTAGCTATTTAAGCACAGGCCGGGCAAAGGGGAAATAACGGCAGGGAAAATTGGCTTACCGCACCAGATGCGGCCAGTGGATATCGCCGACGCCATTAAGCTGCGGCCGGGCAAACAGGAATCCCTGAAAGCGGCGGATCCCGGCCGATTCGAGCCAGCACCACTCCTCAATTTTCTCAATGCCTTCGGCCACCAGGGTGATTTCAAGATCGGAGCAGCAGCTGATGATGGAGCGCACAATCGCCTGTTTGGGGCCGCTCAGGTGGATGTTGCTGACAATCTCACGGTCGATTTTAATTTTATCCGGCTGGAAGCGGGTCAGCAGCGAAAGCCCGGCATAGCCCGAGCCAAAATCATCGATCGCCAGGCCAATCCCCTCACCGCGAAGCTGCTTGATGGCGCTGTTAAACTGGTTGAGCCCGGAGATCATCTCGTTTTCAGTGACTTCAATGACCACCTGCTCCGGCTGAAGGCCATGTTTTTTAATCTGATCGACCAGAAATTCCACCGCGCCTGGGACATTTACCAGCGACATGGGCAGCAGGTTGACCGCGATTTTATGGCTACCAATGCCCAGCTTTTCCGCCAGCGCAAAGGCATAGGCTTTTGTCTGGAGATCGACTTCGTAGACGTTGTCCGGGTCGACGGTGCTGAAGAAATGCTCCGGGCTGCCGCCGTCGTTGCCGCGGATAAGCGCCTCAAGGGAGCTGATTTTCCCTTCCGAGGGCTCGACAATAGGCTGCAGCGCAAACTGACAGGTTTGTCCGGCAATCAGGCCCAGATGTTCGCCAAAGGGTAGCGCTTCGGTCGAGAGCGTCCATTTGTCCGCGGTGTAGCGTGCCCCCGACGGGGCCGGACGTTTACCGGTTATAAAGGTCTGAATAAATTTGAACACCCGATCGTCGGAGGTCAGATAGCTGTCCAGCTTGCTGTAGCGCAGCACCGACTGCAGCACCTCTTTCGGCGACTGCGTTTGCAGGTCGAACAGCAGCATACCGACGTTTTCGAAGCGTCTGCGCGGACCATAGTCCCGCAGCAGTTCTACTACCCCGCTGTGCCGCTTGTCCTCGCGGATTTTATGGAACAGTTTGACCACACTCTCTTCCGACCCTTCGAGGATCTGCAGAACGTCGTTGCCTTTAGCAAGGAGGACGCCGGTAATGTCCAGTTTTACGTTGCGGCCCCTGGCGCGCTCCACCAGCTCCCGCAGTTCGGTGGACGGGCGGGATAAATTCAAGTGGCTTCGGTAGATCAGCGTCGTCAGCACAAAAAGGGGTTCCAGTGATAAAGAGAGGTGCCTTGAAGCTACTATGTAACATACTTAATCAATGCGACCTAACATATTCACGCCACAAGGGAACATTACTTTTTCTGGTCCCCGATCCGGCTGTTAATCCTCTCCTGCATATAGTCGTAGAACGGGTTCGAGGTGACCCGCATAAGCGCCTCTTTCCCGACGCTCAGTACGGACGTTTCTCCCCACAGCGCAATCGTCCCCAGGCTGATGCCATATCGGTTTTTCACGCGTGGTTCACGACCATAGAGATCGTCATCCGGCGGGAACGGCACCGCAACGTGCGACAGGGAATAAACATCCTGCGGCCAGGACTGGGCAAGCGGCACGACCGTCTCCTGCGTGCTGCCTGCCGGCGTGATTTTCGCCACCGTCGAGAAACTGTGCTCGCCGGCATTGGTAATAATCGTGACACCGTAACGCCGCTGCGCGACCGGCAGCAGCGCCGTGGTGGCCGTCCAGGACGACGGTTTAAAGAGTGGACGGAAGCTCGCCGCCTGGTTGATATCAAACACTACCAGCTCGCTGCCGTTTGCCGGAAGCTGGTCAAACAGGCCGCTGACCACCGCGCGGGTACTGACCGTGGAGTCCATCACCGACTGGAACGCCAGCACCGGCGGCAAATTCGCCAGCCTGTTTTCCCGCGCCTCACGGCCAATCTGCTCCTGCAGGGCCTTTGTCAGCAGCCACGACTGGCGAGCGGCGTTCACCGGGAACGAGTTGTATTTATACGGATTATATTCCGGGGAGATATTCAACCAGGCCGCTTTGGCAAACGGCGGCAGCAGCGCCGGTAGCCCGGCGAATCCGGCGAACCGCGCAAAGGACGTCACGCCGATCATCGGTGAGAGCAGGATCATCTGCTGAGGCTTACGCAGCGCAGGGTCTTCCAGCGCATCGAGGGCATACTTCATCGCCAGCGCCCCGCCGTTGGAGTAGCCCACCAGATGCAGCGGCACGTTATTCCCCGTCAGACGCGTGGCTTCCCGCACGGCAAGCCGCGTCGCTGCCAGCCACATTTCCCAGTCCACGTCCGTCAGCGCGCCGGGCGCGGTGCCGTGTCCGGGAAGACGCGGGACCACGGCCACAAAGCCGTGCTGCTGATAGTTCACGGCAAGGTGCCTGACGCTGTAAGGCGAGTCGGTCAGGCCGTGCAGCAGCACCACCGCGCCGCGCGGCTTCCCGGCTGGCATCAGCACAAAGGAGCGGTTGGCATCGGGGGCAAACTGGCCGGGCCACACCAGGCTCTGGCGGTAGTAGCGGTTTAACGGAGTTTGATCCTCGCCCGCTGTTTTCGCCGTCACCGCGTTATCCAGATCGGTGAAAATCGCCTTTTCACGGGCGAGGTACCCGGCAAAATCGGCGTTATCCAGCTCGCGAACGGACATCTCATCTCCCCGCCAGGTGTGCCACGGGTGCAGTTCCGGCCCCTGCTGCGAGAGATAGACCCGCACCGCCAGCAGGACGACCAGGACGATCCCCACGACCATCCCTGTTTTCTTTGCAAGCGCCACCAGGCGCACGCTGACTCGCCAGGGCCAATTCGCCATGCCGGGATCCCTTTTATGTTCACTGTATTTCTATCTTATCAAAAATGTGAACGGGCTGACGTATTCACCAAATTCATCCCTGCCAGGTCAGCCAGTGCACCAAAAGTGAACTACGCTGCACAAATGTTGATCATTGGTTAACCAAATATTGCATGAAGTTTACTGCGCAGCGGGTTTTCGCCCTTCTGTGAACATGGCACGCGTCATGCACTGTTAACCCGGTAACACATATTCAGCTTTTGACAGCCTGTTAACAGCGAGGCGGTATGACGACGAAACCCGAGATGTTAAGCCGTATCGAGGCGACCTTCAGCCAGCTCACGCCCAGCGAAAAGCGGGTCGGAAGCTGGCTGCTGGCGCACGCCGCGCAAATCCCGTTTGAAACGGCGGAGAGCGTCGGGCTGGCGAGCGGGACCAGCGGGATCACCGTCGGACGCTTCCTGCGCAAGCTGGGATATCGCAACCTGGAAGATGCCAAAAAGAGCCTGCGCGATCCGTATCAGCCCTGGGGCATGAACGAGCGCCTCGACTCCTGGCAGCAGCAGCGCCCCCTGCCCAACCGCCTTCAGCACGCCCTGTCGCTGGAAGTGGATGCCATCACGCAGGTGTATCAGCTGGCGCAAACGGACGCTTTTCGTCAGGTGGTGCACCATCTGGCCCACGCGGACGCGGTCTTTGTGCTGGGGATCCAGTCCACGCGCGGGATCGCCAACGCCTTCTTCAGCCACCTTGAATACCTCCGCCCGCGCGTGAGCTATTCAGAGGGTGCATCCGGCAGCTGGGTGGAATCCCTTAACTCCGGGTTTGCGCACCCTTATGTCGTGCTGACCGATACGCGCACCTACTCCACGATGGCCCGCCAGTACTGCCGCGTCGCGAGCGAGAAAGGCATTCCGCTGGCCTTAATCACCGACATCTGGTGCCCGTGGGCGCGGGATTACCCGATGGATTTACTGCAGGTGAAAACCGATACCGGTCATTTCTGGGATTCACTTGCCCCCGTGAGCTGTCTGTTCAACCTGCTGCTGTCGGGCGTGGTGGAAGCGCTGGGTGATGCGCTCCCGGCGCGCCTGGCAGTAAACCGACAATTACAACAAGAGTTTGGTCAATTCGAACGCTAAAGGAGCGGAGCTATGCCCGTAGAGAGTGAACTGATTGATGTGGCGAAGACGTTCCCCACGCTGCATATCGATCTGAAGTACGCCACCGCCGACAACATCACAGGCCGCCCGATCTATCGGGAGGCGCAGTGCCTGCTGCATACCGATGCTGCTACCGCGCTGGCAAAAGCCATCAGCATTGCCACGCTGGCCGGGCTGAAGCTGGTGGTCTACGACGCCTATCGCCCGCAGCAGGCGCAGGCCCAGCTGTGGGAGGCCTGCCCGAACCCGGAATATGTGGTCGACGTGGCGATTGGCTCTAACCACAGCCGCGGCACGGCCATCGACGTCACGCTGATGGACGAGCATAACGTCGTGCTGGATATGGGCGCCGGTTTTGACGAAATGCATGACCGCTCGCATCCGTATCACCCTTCCGTGCCGCCCCACGCCCAGCGCAACCGTCTGCTGTTGAACGCCATCATGTTCGGCGGCGGTTTTGTCGGGATCGGCAGCGAATGGTGGCACTTCGAACTGCCGAACGCCGCCAGCTACCCGCTGCTTGATGACCGTTTTGCCTGTTTTCCCCTGACGCACACCTCTTTTTGAACCTGGAGCACTGCCATGAAAACATCGCTTCTCTCGACCGTCATTGCCGCCACGCTGGCCCTGAGCGCCCCGCTGGCGCTGGCTGCCGTCCCGAAAGACATGCTGGCAATCGGTAAAGCCGCCGACCCGCAAACGCTCGACCCGGCCATCACCATTGATAACAACGACTGGACCGTCACCTATCCGTCCTACCAGCGTCTGGTCAAGTACAAGCCAGGCTCTACCGAGGTGGAAGGCGATCTGTCGACGGGCTGGAAAGCCTCCGACGACCAGAAAGAGTGGACCTTCACCCTGGCGGATAACGCCAAATTCTCCGACGGCACGCCGGTCACCGCCGAGGCGGTCAAACTCTCCTTTGAGCGCCTGCTGAAGCTCGGCCAGGGGCCGTCTGAGGCCTTCCCGAAAGATCTGAAAGTGGAGGCCGTTGATGAGCACACGGTGAAATTCACCCTCAGCCAGCCGTTCGCGCCTTTCCTCTACACCCTGGCGAACGACGGCGCCTCCATCATTAACCCGACGGTGCTGAAGGCCAATGCCGCGGACGACGCGCGCGGCTTTCTGGCGCAAAACACCGCTGGCTCCGGGCCGTTTATGTTGAAGAGCTGGCAGAAAGGCCAGCAGCTGGTGCTGGTGCCAAACCCGCACTGGTCGGGCGACAAGCCGCACTTCAAGCGCGTCTCGGTGAAAATTATCGGTGAGAGCGCGTCGCGCCGTCTGCAGCTTTCCCGCGGCGATCTGGACATTGCCGACTCCCTGCCGGTCGATCAGCTGGCGGCCCTGAAGCAGGAAGGCAAAGTCGCCGTCGCCGAATACCCGTCTCTGCGCGTGACCTACCTCTACCTCAACAACAGCAAAGCGCCGCTCAATCAGGTGGATTTACGCCGCGCGGTCTCCTGGGCGACGGACTATGAGGGGATGGTGAAAGGCATTCTGAGCGGCAACGGCAAGCAGATGCGCGGTCCGATCCCGGAAGGCATGTGGGGCTTTGACGCCACGGCCATGCAGTACAGCTTCGACGAAGCCAAAGCTAAAGCAGCCCTGGAGAAGGTCAAAGACAAGCCCGCCAGCCTGACCTTCCTCTACTCGGACAACGATCCAAACTGGGAGCCTATCGCCCTTTCGACTCAGGCCAGCCTCGGCAAGATCGGCATTAACGTCAAGCTGGAGAAACTGGCCAACGCCACCATGCGAGACCGCGTCGGCAAAGGCGATTACGACATCGCCATCGGCAACTGGAGCCCGGATTTTGCCGACCCGTACATGTTTATGAACTACTGGTTCGAATCGGACAAGAAAGGTCTGCCGGGCAACCGTTCGTTCTATGAGAACAAAGAGGTCGATTCCCTGCTGCAGGCCGCGCTGAAAACCACCGACCAGGCGGAACGCACCAAAGATTACCAGCAGGCGCAAAAGGTGGTCATCGACGAGGCGGCCTACGTTTATCTGTTCCAGAAGAACTACCAGCTGGCGATGAACAAAGAGGTCAAAGGCTTCACCTTTAATCCGATGCTCGAGCAGGTGTTTAACATCGCCACCATGAGCAAGTAACCGTTTCGCCGGGGGAAAGTGTATGACGTTCTGGAGCATCGTGCGCCAGCGCTGCTGGGGGTTACTCCTGGTGGTGGCCGGTGTCTGTATTATCACTTTTATTATTTCACATCTGATCCCCGGCGATCCGGCCCGTCTGCTGGCCGGCGACCGCGCCAGCGACGACATCGTGCAGAACATTCGCCAGCAGCTGGGGCTGGATCAGCCGCTCTACGTTCAGTTTGGCCGCTACGTGGACGCCCTGGCCCACGGTGATTTAGGCACCTCCATCCGTACCGGACGCCCGGTTGCGGAAGACCTGAAGGCCTTTTTCCCCGCCACGCTGGAGCTGGCCTTTTGTTCCCTCCTGCTGGCGCTGGTCATCGGCGTGCCGCTGGGAATTTTATCGGCGGTGTACCGCAACCGCTGGCTGGATCACCTGGTGCGTTTGATGGCGATGACCGGGATCTCCACCCCGGCCTTCTGGCTTGGGCTGGGCGTCATTGTGCTGTTCTACGGGCACCTGCAAATCCTGCCGGGCGGCGGCAGGCTGGACGACTGGCTCGACCCACCTGCCCATGTCACCGGCTTTTATCTGCTGGATGCGCTGCTGGAAGGCAACGGAGAGGTCTTTTTCAATGCGCTGCAGCACCTGATTTTACCCTCGCTGACGCTGGCATTTGTGCATCTCGGCATCGTGGCGCGTCAGGTCCGTTCCGCGATGCTGGAGCAGCTTAGCGAAGACTACATCCGCACGGCCCGCGCCAGCGGCCTGCCCGGCTGGTACATCGTCCTGCGCTACGCCCTGCCGAATGCGATGATCCCGTCGATTACCGTGCTCGGGCTGGCGCTGGGGGACCTGCTGTACGGGGCCGTGCTGACCGAAACCGTCTTTGCCTGGCCGGGCATGGGCGCCTGGGTGGTGACGTCCATTCAGGCGCTCGATTTTCCCGCGGTGATGGGCTTTGCGGTCGTCGTTTCGCTGGCCTATGTGCTGGTTAATCTGGTGGTCGATCTGCTTTACCTGTGGATTGACCCGCGAATCGGGCGCGGAGGTGCCGAATGATGTTAACGCAGGAAACGCCCGTCCCGGTGAAAACCGCCAGACAACGCATCAACTGGGCAAAGCTGTTCTGGATGCTGCGCCAAAGTCCGCTCACGATCGTTGGCGGCGTCATAATGCTGGTGATGCTTTTCATTATGGTGGCCGCACCGTGGATCGTGCCGCACGACCCGAACGCGCTGGATCTGACCGCGCGCCTGCAGGCGCCGTCCGCGCAGCACTGGTTTGGTACCGACGAGGTGGGCCGCGATCTGTTCAGCCGCGTGCTGGCGGGCAGCCAGCAGTCCATTACCGCCGGGCTGGCGGTGGTGGTAATTGCGGGCGGCATCGGTTCGCTGCTGGGCTGTCTGTCCGGCGTGCTGGGCGGGCGCGGCGACGCCGTCATCATGCGGGTGATGGACATTATGCTCTCGATACCTTCCCTGGTGCTGACCATGGCGCTGGCCGCCGCGCTCGGGCCAAGCCTGTTTAACGCCATGCTGGCGATTGCGATTGTCCGCATTCCGTTTTACGTCCGCCTGGCGCGCGGGCAAACCCTGGTGGTGCGCCAGTTTACCTACGTTCAGGCGGCCCGCACCTTTGGCGCATCCCGCTGGCATGTGATCAGCTGGCATATCCTGCGCAACGCCCTGCCGCCGCTGATCGTGCAGGCGTCGCTGGACATCGGCAGCGCCATCCTGATGGCCGCCACGCTGGGGTTTATTGGCCTGGGGGCGCAGCAGCCGACCGCCGAATGGGGCGCGATGGTGGCCGTCGGCCGTAACTACGTTCTGGACCAGTGGTGGTACTGCGCGTTTCCCGGAGCGGCGATTTTGATTACCGCCGTGGGCTTTAACCTGTTTGGGGATGGCATCCGCGATCTGCTGGATCCGAAGTCAGGAGGTAAACAGTGATGACCGATCCGGTTCTCAAGATTGAAGACCTGCATCTGAGCTTCCCGATTTTCC
This sequence comes from Enterobacter sp. GER_MD16_1505_Eko_090, assembly GCF_003331015.1. Lineage (NCBI taxonomy): Bacteria > Pseudomonadati > Pseudomonadota > Gammaproteobacteria > Enterobacterales > Enterobacteriaceae > Enterobacter > Enterobacter sp. GER_MD16_1505_Eko_090. Next base: position 176,322 of record NZ_PUQF01000010.1, read on the forward strand.
GCGGCGAGGTCCACGCGCTGAACCACGTCTCGCTGGAGATCGGCAGGGGTGAAATTGTCGGCGTGGTGGGCGAATCCGGTTCGGGTAAATCCGTGACCGCCATGCTCGCCATGCGTCTGCTGCCGGAAGGCAGCTACCGCATTCATCATGGTCAGGTGAAATTACTCGGCGAAAATGTCCTGACGGCGTCCGAGAAACAGCTTCGCCAGTGGCGCGGCGGAAAGGTCGCGATGATTTTTCAGGAGCCCATGACCGCCCTCAACCCGACGCGGCGGATTGGCAAACAGATGGTAGAGGTGATCCGCCAGCATCAACCGCTTTCCCGGCGTGAGGCGCAGCAGAAGGCGATTACCCTGCTGGAAGAGATGCAAATCCCGGATGCGAAAGCGGTCATGGCGCGCTATCCGTTTGAACTCTCCGGCGGCATGCGCCAGCGGGTGATGATTGCCCTTGCCTTCTCCTGCGAGCCGGAGCTGATCGTCGCCGACGAACCAACCACGGCGCTGGACGTCACCGTTCAGCTGCAGGTGCTGCGCCTGCTGAAGCACAAGGCGCGGGCCAGCGGCACCTCGGTGCTGTTTATCAGCCACGATATGGCCGTGGTGTCACAGCTCTGCGACAGAGTGTATGTAATGTATGCGGGCAGCGTGATCGAGAGCGGCACCACGCAAACGCTGATCCACCAGCCCGTGCATCCCTACTCTATTGGTCTGCTGCAGTGCGCGCCGGAAAACGGCCAGCCGCGCGCCCCGCTTCCCGCCATCCCCGGCACGGTGCCCAACCTCAGCCAGCTTCCACAGGGATGCGCATTCCGCGAGCGCTGCTTTGCCGCCGGGGCGAAATGCAGCGAAACGCCGCGCTTAGCGCCCACTGGCGCAGAGGGCCAACAGGCCGCCTGCTGGTATCCACAACGGGAGAAAGCCCATGTCTGATGTACTGCTGGAACTGGATAGCGTGCACGTGAACTTTGCGGCGCGCAAAAACTGGCTGGGTCGCGTGACGGAACGGGTCCATGCGCTCAACGGGCTCGACCTTGAGATCCGTCGGGGAGAAACGCTTGGCATTGTCGGGGAATCCGGCTGTGGGAAAAGCACGCTCGCCCAGCTGCTGATGGGCATGCTTAAGCCCAGCACCGGCGCCTGCCAGCGGGCGCACCACGCGGGCGGCATGCAGATGGTGTTTCAGGATCCGCTCTCCTCGCTTGACCCGCGCCTGCCGGTCTGGCGAATCATCACCGAGCCGGTGTGGGTGCAAAAGCGCAGCAGCGAGCGCGACCGCCGCCAGCTGGCTGAAAACCTGGCGCTGCAGGTGGGCATTCGCCCGGAATATCTCGACCGGCTTCCGCACGCCTTCTCCGGCGGGCAGCGCCAGCGCATCGCCATCGCCCGGGCGCTCTCGTCCGATCCGGATATCATCGTGCTCGATGAACCCACCAGCGCGCTGGATATTTCCGTGCAGGCGCAGATCCTTAACCTGCTGGTGACCCTTCAACAGCAGCGTAATCTGACCTACGTGTTGATCTCGCATAACGTCTCGGTGGTCCGGCACATGAGCGACCGCGTGGCGGTGATGTACCTTGGGCAGATTGTGGAGCTGGGCAGCGCCGCGCAGGTGCTTGGCGAGCCGCGCCATCCTTACACCCGCCTGCTGCTCGATTCGGTTCCGCGCACCGGTGAGCCGCTGGATGAAACGCTGGCCTTACGCAAAACGGAGCTTCCCGGCAACCGCCGTCTGCCCGAAGGCTGTTTTTTCCGCGACCGATGCCCGATGGCCGCGCAGGGGTGCGAGCGTCCTCAGCCGTTACAGCCCTCTCGCGAGGGCCGTGACGTCCGCTGCTGGCGCAGTCTGGGTTAGATTTGCGCCATGCCGCCGTCCACGAACAGCTCGGTGGCGTTAATAAAGCTGGCCGCATCGGAGGCCAGAAACGCCACCGCTTTACCCACCTCACCCGGCGCGCCTAAACGGCCGAGCGGTACCTGAGCGGCCAGCGCGTCGTACAGCCCCTGGCGGTGCTCTTCCGGCACCAGGTCGCCGAGGCCAGGCGTTTTGATCGGGCCCGGGCTCACCACGTTGACGCGGATCCCACGGCCCTGCAAATCCAGCGCCCAGGAGCGGGCAAAGTTGCGCACGGCGGCCTTGCTGGCGCTGTAGACGCTAAAGTTTGCCGTCCCCTTAATGGACACCGTTGAGCCGGTCAGAATAATCGACGATCCGGCGGAGAGCAGCGGCAGCGCCTTCTGTACCGTAAACAGCACCCCGCGGACGTTAGTGCCGAAAATCCGGTCAAACTGCTCTTCGGTAATCGCGCCCAGCGGCAGCATATCGCCGCCACCCGCATTGGCGAACAGAATATCGAGGCGGCCTTCTTCTTTGGCTATCCGGGCATAGACCTCGTCCAGGTCCGCCAGTTTTGACACGTCAGCGCGAATGCCCACTGCCGTTGAAGCAATTTCAGCCACCGCCGCGTCCAGCTCGGCCTGACGACGTCCGGTGATGTACACCTTCGCGCCCTGTGCCGCCAGCTCCTGCGCCGTGGCAAGACCGATGCCGGTGCTGCCGCCGGTGACCAGTGCGATTTTTCCTGAGAGAGTCGTGTTCATGTCATTTACCTTTTGTTGGGTTTGCGTTGGACAAACTTTAGCCCTTGCGGGATTAGTGAAAAACCAGCAAAAATGAAAATGACTATTCACATACAGAAATAATCAGAGGGAATCTCATGGATCAGCTCATGGCGATGCGCGCCTTTACCCGGGTGGTGGAAACCGGCAGCTTTACCCGCGCGGCGGACTCGCTGAACATGCCGATCGCCACGCTGAGCAAGCTGGTGAAATCGCTTGAGACGCATCTGGAGATACGCCTCCTGCACCGGACGACTCGCCGGGTGGTCGCGACGCCGGAAGGGATGGAATACTATGAAAAAGCGCTCAGGGTCTTGATAGATATCGAAGATATCGACACCGCGTTTCGCGTTTCCCGCGCGACGCCCAAAGGGCATTTGCGGGTTGACGTGGGCGGCTCCACCGCCCGGGACGTGCTCATCCCCCTGCTGCCGGACTTTATGCGGCGCTACCCGGATATCCGCATCGACCTTGGCGTGGCCGACCGGCCGGTCGATCTCATCAGCGGTAACGTAGACTGCGTGATCCGCGGCGGCCCGCTGGACGATTCGACCCTTATCGCTCGCCATATTGGTAACGCCGAAATGGTCACCTGCGCGACGCCGGGCTACCTGAAAAACCATGGCGTTCCAGCCTATCCACAGGAGCTGTGCAACGGCCACAAGCTCATTAGCTACCTCTCGCCCGTCACCGGGCGGGCGTTTCCCTTTCGCTTCAGGCGGCATGGCGAGGCGATGGAAATCAATATCCCCCATTATCTCGGCATAAATGAAAGTAATGCCCACCTGGCGGCGGCCGTGGCAGGATTGGGGATCGTGCAGACGTTTGAGTATTCGGCAAAGCCGTATTTACAGGCGGGAACGCTGGCGCCGATCCTGAGTGACTGGCGCCCTGCCGCCTATCCGTTTCACGTGGTATACCCGCAGAACCGCCATCTGACGCACCGTCTGAAGGTGTTTATTGCCTGGCTGGCGGAGGTGTTTCCCGCCGCGCTGAAGGGATAGCCGGGCGCCAGCCAGGCTGAGGCTTAGTTAAGCGTATAGTCCAGCGTAATTTCGGCTTTCAGTAGCTGCGAAACCGGACAGCCCGCTTTGGCTTTCTGAATAATACCGTCGAACTGCTGAGGGGCGATGCCGGGAACGGTCACCTTGCTCTTCAGGGCAACCTTGGTGATGGCAAAACCGCCGTCCGTTTTATCGAGGGAGACATCCGCGGTGGTATCAATGGCGTCGGCGGTATAGCCCGCTTCGCCGAGCATCAGCGACAGCGCCATCGAGAAGCAGGCCGCATGTGCCGCGCCGATCAGCTCTTCGGGGTTGGTCCCCTTTTCACCCTCAAAACGGGTATTAAAGCCATAAGGCTGTTGATTGAGAACGCCGCTCTCGGTGGAAACCGTTCCTTTACCGCGCTTAATGTCGCCAGACCAGTGTGCCGAACCGTGCTTATGAATAGTCATTCTTGCTCTCCTTTTGGCTTACAAAGGGTTAAGTATAGACTACGCATCTGACTGCCCCTGGAACACAGACAATTCCGGGACTTACACCTGCTGTACCGACAAAAAGGATAAACCTATGGCGCTAAAAATCAGGATGGCCGTTGCGATCGCTACCCTCGCTCTGTCGTTGTCTTTGCAGGCGAAAACGCCCGAGAACTTTATCTATACCAGCTCCGGCGAGCTCGACGCGGCGTTCCCGCTCGTTGTGCGAAGCGATATCGGCGGCGTACAGATCGTCTACAACTGGCGCGCGCTTGAGCCTGAGAAGGATCGCTACGATTTCTCGCGCATTGAACGGGATCTCGCGCGTCTTAAGGCTGCCAGGAAAAAGCTTTTTATCCAGATTCAGGACCGTTTCTTTGAGGCGGACGCGCGCTACGTGCCGGATTATCTGATGCACGATAAGCAATACGGAGGCGGGATTGCGCCGCAGTTCGATAACCCCGGCGAAGGGAAGCCAGTCGGTTCAGGCTGGGTGGCGCGTCAGTGGGATCCCGCGGTGCGCCAGCGCTACCAGGCGCTGCTGGCCGCCCTCGCGAAACGCTTTGATGGCGAGGTATATGGCGTAAACCTGCCTGAAACCGCCATCGATCTTGACGAAAAAAATCCGCCCGCCGGATTTACCTGCGACAGCTATTTTGCGGGAGAAATGGAAAACCTGGCCTTTGCGCGCAAGGCTTTTCAGAAATCACACGTGGTGCAATACGTGAACTTCTGGCCGTGCGAATGGGATAATGACCACAACTACATGGGGCGTCTTTTTGCGTATGCCAGCGCCAACAGTGTCGGCCTCGGTGGGCCGGACATTGTTCCCAACCGCAAGGCGCATATGAAGAATGCCTATCCTTTCTTCCATAAAAATAAACAGACGCTGTCGCTTATCGCCATGGCGGTTCAGGAACCGACCCTGACCTATAAGAACCCAGAGACCGGCAAGCCCTTCACCAAAGCAGAATTTGATCGGTTCGCGGAAAATTATCTCGGGGCGGATATTATTTTCTGGAGCACGGCCTCCCCCTGGCTAAAGGCTAAGTAAATGACGGCAAACGCCGCGCTCATGCCAGATAGCGGGCCAGCTCATCAAGGAACGCCCGCAGCGCGGCAGGCTGGTATTCCCGGGACTGATAAATGCCATGGATGGCCAGCGGCTTCGGCTCCAGCGCCTCCAGTACCGGCACCAGTAATCCCTGCTCCAGCGCGGTTCGCGCCTCACGCTCCGGCAGCATGGCGATACCGCAGTGCTTAACCGCCGCGTCCATCAGCAGCGAAGAGATGCTGGCGCTCAGGTTGCCGCTGACGGCCACGCTCAGGCTTTCGCCCTCCGGCGTCAGGAAGTGCCAGGACTGCCCGGCAAAAAAGCTGTAGTGCAGGCAGTTATGCCGGGCTAGTTCTTCGGGGCTGCCGGGCGTGCCGTGCTGCGCCAGATAGTCCGGCGAGGCGCAAAGGACCGAGCGACACTCCCCCAGCCGACGGGCAATCATGCCGGGTTCAGGGTTATCGGTAATGCGTACGGCAACGTCAATGCGCTCTCCCACCAGGCTGACCGGGTGGTTGTTCACGTCCAGCTCAATGCGCAGCTGCGGGTAGCGCGAGAGCAGACCGGGCAGGACCGGCGCAATCAGGTGCATGGCGGTAAAGTGCGCGCAGGCCACCCGCAGGGTGCCAGACGGGAGATCTTTTTCCGACTGGCCTTCAATTTCCTGCGAGATCTGCGAGAGCGTTCGCGTTTTTTGCAGCACCTTTTCGCCTGCCGCGGTCAGCGTCAGCTTGCGCGTGGAGCGGTTTACCAGCCGCGTGCCCGCCCATTTCTCCATCTGCTCAAGGTAGCGGCTCACCATTGGGCGGGAAATACCCAGCGCCCGGGCCGCCGCGCTCAAACTTCCCAGCTCGCATATGCGGTTGTAAACCTGAGCGGCAATCACGCGATCCATATCAACTCCATCTGCTCGATTTATGAAACTAAGCATGTCTTGTTTCAGGAATTCTGGCAAATGCGAATTTCCGTACAATAGAGACATTCCTGAACAACAGAGACAACAGCATGAAATTCACTCACCTTGCCCTGCTTTCCACCCTTTTCACGCCGGCTGCTTTTGCCGCGCCGTTAAGCATTGATACCTATAACCCGCAGGAGAAAGGCATTTTCGCTGTCTCCTCCACGCTGGTTTCCGGCCCGAAAGAGGCGGTGCTGTTTGACGCGCAGTTCAGCGTGAAGGATGGCGAAGCGCTGGTAGAGAAAATTCGTCAAAGCGGTAAGACCCTGAACAAGATTGTGATCACTTCCGGCGATCCGGATTTCTATTTTGGCCTGCAGCCGCTGGTCAAAGCCTTCCCGAACGCCAAAGTGGTGGCCACGCAGCACGTGGTTGATCACATCAAGGCTACCAAAGACGCCAAGCTCGCCTTCTGGGGTCCGCAGATGAAAGACGGCGCGCCAACGGAGCTGGTCGTCCCGCAGGTGCTCGCCTCCACCACGTTTATGGTTGACGGGGAGAAGATCGACATCGAACAGCCTGACAGCTATGCGGCCTATGTATGGATCCCGTCCGCAAAGACCATCCTCGGCGGCACTGGCGTAGCCTGGGGGATTCACGTCTGGACGGCGGACACCCAGACAGCGGAAAGCCGTAAGCAGTGGCAGGAAACGCTGGTGAACATGGCGGCGCACAAACCCGAGCGCGTGATCCCGGGTCACTATCTGGGTACCCCGCCAGCCGGGACGGGTGCGATTGATTTTACCCGTGACTATCTCCAGCGCTTTGAAAAGGCCTTGTCCGTTCATAAAGATTCTGCGGGCGTCATCAGCACCCTGAAAAAACAGTATCCGAATCTGGCTGAAGAGAGCTCGCTGGAATTAAGCGCTAAGGTGAATACCGGCGAAATGAAGTGGTAATTTAAACGGTGCTCCTGCTATTTTTTCGAGATAGCAGGAGCACCGTCATAATATTCTCTCAGCGCCACGTCGATTTACCCCCGCATTTCAAAAGCACACAAAAGCATACACTTATGTCATTTTTATTTCTAAGATGAATCTGAGCCACAACCGGGAAAATATTTGCCATTCTGTTTGTGAATTAAATTTTTTGCGAGCCGTACCATTAAACAGACAACGACACGGAGGCAGCATGTTTACTTATTACCCGGCAAATACCGCAGCAGCACAACCTGAACTCGTTAACGCGATTGCACAGGGTCTTCACGCCGAGCACGGTGCTGTGACTGAAGATGACATTTTGATGGAACTGACCAAGTGGGTGGAATCCACAGATAATGACATCCTCAGTGACATCTACCAGCAGACCATTAACTACGTCGTCAGCGGGCAAAACGCACCCTTGTAAAAACCTGCTAAGCTGGATCTGCAACCTAAGGGGTTACATTTCGTTTGCGTAAGCAAACTGGTCCTTAAAACTATCAACAGGATTGAGGAGTTAATATGAAATCGAACCGTCAGGCACGCCATATTCTGGGACTGAACTACAAGCTTTCTAATCAGCGCAAAGTGGTGATTGAAGGCGACCACGAAACCCAAGTCACTCACGCCACCGGCAGAAAACGCCACGCCGGCAAGTAAGTTCCAGACTGAGATCCAGAACACCATCGGTAATCCCGATGGTGTTTTTGTTTATGTGTTGCGGTAATTAATATTTAGCTCCTTTATAATACCGCCGGACCGCACCCCATCGCACAGGCCAGAAAGATGACAAACAGCAGTGTCAGGGACGGATCTTCAAAAAAAGAGTGAGTGACATGGACAACAAACTGAAAAAACATCGTTCCTTATACATCCCATACGCCGGACCGGTTTTACTCGAATTCCCCCTGCTCAACAAAGGCAGCGCCTTCAGCATGGAAGAGCGCAGCAGCTTTAACCTGCTGGGCTTACTGCCTGAAGTGGTTGAAACCATTGAAGAACAGGCAGAGCGCGCGTGGATCCAGTACCAGGGTTTCAAAACTGAAATCGACAAACACATCTACCTGCGTAACATTCAGGACACCAACGAAACCCTCTTCTATCGCCTGGTGCAAAACCATCTCGAAGAGATGATGCCGGTGATCTACACCCCGACGGTGGGTGCCGCCTGCGAGCGTTTCTCCGAGATCTACCGTCGCTCCCGCGGGGTATTCATCTCTTATCAGAACCGTCACAACATGGACGATATTCTGCAGAACGTGCCTAACCACAATATCAAAGTGATTGTGGTGACCGACGGCGAACGTATTCTCGGCCTCGGCGACCAGGGCATCGGCGGGATGGGGATCCCTATCGGTAAACTTTCTCTGTATACCGCCTGCGGCGGGATCAGCCCGGCGTATACCCTGCCGGTGGTGCTGGACGTCGGCACCAACAACCAGCAGCTGCTCAACGACCCGCTCTATATGGGCTGGCGCCATCCGCGTATTACCGACGACGAGTACTATCAGTTTGTCGACGACTTCATCCAGGCCGTGAAGCACCGCTGGCCGGACGTGCTGCTGCAGTTCGAAGACTTCGCGCAGAAAAACGCGATGCCGCTGCTGAACCGCTATCGCGATGAGATCTGCTCCTTTAACGACGATATCCAGGGCACCGCGGCCGTGACGGTGGGTACGCTCATCGCCGCCAGCCGTGCGGCGGGAAGCCAGCTGAGCTACCAGAAAATCGTCTTCCTGGGAGCAGGCTCCGCGGGCTGCGGTATCGCCGAGCAGATTATTGCCCAGACCCAGCGCGAAGGCTTAAGCGAAGAGCTGGCCCGCTCCCGCGTCTTTATGGTGGACCGTTTCGGCCTGCTGACCGACGGCATGCCGAACCTGCTGCCGTTCCAGACCAAGCTGGTGCAGAAACGCGAAAACCTGAAAAACTGGGATACCGACAACGAAGTCCTTTCCCTGCTGGACGTGGTGCGCAACGTGAAGCCGGATATTCTGATCGGCGTTTCCGGGCAAACCGGTCTCTTCACTGAAGAGATTATTCGCGAGATGCACAAGCACTGCGAGCGCCCTATCGTGATGCCGCTGTCTAACCCGACGTCCCGCGTGGAGGCGACGCCGCAGGACATCATCGCCTGGACCGAAGGTAATGCGCTGGTGGCCACCGGCAGCCCGTTCGATCCGGTGGTGTGGAAGGATAAAACCTATCCGATTGCCCAGTGCAACAACTCCTATATCTTCCCGGGCATTGGTTTGGGCGTTATCGCCTCCGGCGCGTCCCGCATCACCGACGAAATGCTGATGTCGGCGAGCGAGACCCTGGCGGGCCACTCGCCGCTGGTCAACGACGGCGAAGGTCTGGTTCTGCCTGAGCTGAAGGACATTCACAAGGTGTCGCGGGCTATCGCGTTTGCAGTGGGTAAAATGGCGCAGCAGCAGGGCGTGGCGGTGAAAACCTCTGCCGACGCGCTGCAGCAGGCCATCGACGACAACTTCTGGAAGCCTGAATACCGCAGCTATCGCCGTACGTCGATTTGATCCGCTTTGACCGTTCCCTCTCCCAGTGGGAGACGCGGTGCGGCCCAATCGCCCGGTGGCGCTTCGCTTACCGGGCCTACGGGGGCTCTCCCTGTGGGCTCAGGAATCCCAGTAATTTTTACCGGATGCGATGAATGTTGCTTCAGGAAAATGAATGACTTACAGCGACGCCCTGGTCCGGCTGTAAATCGCCGAAGCGTTTCCGTAAGGCCGGGGCGAGGCGCAGGGATGCGCCGAGAGGGCGTGGCCTGCAGGGATGCAGGCTCATGCCCGACCCGATAGCCTGAAGGAATAAGCTGAGGGCACCGCGAAGCGGCGATTTTCCGCCGGGAGCCCGGGTCGCCAGGGTGGTGGCGACTGAGCCACCCTGGCACGTTCACCGGTCACATCGCTAAAGAGTAGCAAGGAACATAAAGTGAACGTAATGACCACCAGAGCCGTATGTTCCCCTCACCCTAACCCTCTCCCATAGGAGAGGGAATTACATTCGTCCCCCCCCTAGCCAAACCCCTTTTCCCCCGCTACACTCCTTTCATCCATTAACCCACTGAATATATAAGGAGGCCAATTATGCTGTATCGTGAAATTTTCAATGTTTCACATACATTTGGTGATCGCACCCGCTCAAGCGTTATCGGTATCGTGCTGCGATAACTTCGGCTTGAGCGAAGACACCAACCCCTGAAATCCCTTCTCTCGGGCTTACTGAGTTATCGTCAGCGATGTTTGACGAGGCATAAACATGCCTGTAACTCTTGGGTAAGCAACAATGAGCACTTTACTCACTGCACAATCTTTACGCGTTGATACGGCGTTTGGCACGCTCTTCGACTCACTCTCCTTTACGCTGAAAAAAGGCGACCGCATTGGCCTGCTGGGCGATAACGGCTGCGGCAAAAGTACGCTGCTGAAGGTGCTGGACGGCACGGATTCACCTGCTGCCGGAACGGTAGCGCTGGCCGGGCATTGCCTGATGGCGCGCGTGGAGCAACATCTCCCGGACGCTATTTTACCGCTCACCATGCTGGATGCCGTCCTGGCCCAGCTGCCCGTAGCGGAACGGGACAGCCTGCGCTGGAAAGCCGAAACGCTGCTGGCAGGCATGGGCTTTACGCCGCAGGATATGATGCTGTACTCCGCCACGCTGAGCGGCGGGCAGCACACCCGCCTGCTGCTGGCCCGGGCGCTGATTCACGAGCCGGACCTGCTCCTGTTGGATGAACCCAGCAACCACCTTGACCTGCCGACCATGCTCTGGCTGGAACACTTCCTGCAGAACTGGTCGGGCAGCTTTGTGCTGGTCTCGCATGACAGACAGCTGCTGGATGCCGTCACCAACGGCAGCTGGATCCTGCGCGATAAAACGCTGCACTACTTTGCCCTTCCCTGCACGGCGGCACGTCAGGCGCTGGAAGCCAAAGATGAGACCGACGCGCAGCGCCACAAGGCGGAGCAAAAGGAGATCGACCGCGTGACCGCCAGCGCCAAACGTCTGGCGACCTGGGGCAAGGTTTACGACAACGAAGACCTGGCCCGCAAAGCCAAACAGATGGAAAAACAGGTCGAACGGCTCAAAGAGAGCCAGACCGCGCTCACGGCGGGCAGCCCGTGGACGTTAACCCTGCGCGGCGACGCGCTGCGGGCTGACCGTCTGCTGGAGATGGAAAACCTCGGCGTCCCGCCCGCGCCTGGGCTACCGCCGCTGTTTAACATCGAAACGGCGCGGCTGAAAAGCGGCGATCGCGTGGCGATTGTCGGTCGTAACGGCTGCGGTAAATCGTCGTTGATGAAGCTTATCTGGCGACATTTTTCCGATGAACCGGCGGACAGTGGGCTGAAAATCCATCCGCGCGTCTCGCCGGGCTACTACGACCAGACGCTGCATCAGCTGCCGGATGACGCCACGCTGCTCGACGCGCTGGAGCCTTTTGCACCGGATCCGCAGAACCGCAAAATGGCGCTCATCAGCGCCGGGTTCCCGTGGTCCCGCCATGGGCAGAAAGTCAGCACGCTCAGCGGCGGCGAACGCTCGCGCCTGCTGTTCGTGGGCCTGACGCTTGCCCGCTACAGCCTGCTGATGCTGGATGAGCCCACCAACCACCTGGACATGGAAGGCAAAGAGGCGCTGGCGCACACCCTTCAGCAGTTCGAAGGCGGCGTGCTGCTGGTCAGCCATGACCGTCAGTTAATTAGCCAAAGCTGCAACCGTTTCTGGCTGATTGAGGACGGTACGCTGAGCAAATGGCACGATGCAGAAGCGGTGTTTGAGCGGCTGCGTGAACGCGCGGGGCTGGTGACAGCCACTGCGCCCGCTGTCGCCGCGACGGTTCACCCCTCGCCGCATGACGATCTGCTTGAGCGGCTGATCGCGCTGGAAACGCTGCTGGAAGACGATCTGGCGCGCAAGCCGAAGCATCAAAAGCCGCAGCTCCAGGCACAATGGCGTAAAGAGATAGAGGAGATAGAAGCCCAGCTGTAAGTCTGCGCCCGGCAAGAGCCTCGCCGGGCCAGCATTTTCCCCCCTTAATTATTAGAGGATCGCCGTATTCTTAATCTGAAATCGAATCAAATGATGACATTATGTTGCCGCAGCCTTGCATTACCAGGCTAATGTATTAATCCTTAAGGGGTATTACACCTGCTATGCAGATTCTTATCATGAACAAGGAGATACACATGAAGGCTGCTGTTGTCACTCAGGACCACCAGGTCAACGTCACCGAAAAAACCTTACGCCCGCTTAAGCATGGGGAAGCCCTGCTGAAGATGGAGTGCTGTGGCGTATGCCATACCGATCTTCACGTGAAGAACGGTGATTTTGGCGACAAGACCGGGGTTATCCTGGGCCATGAAGGAATTGGTATCGTGAAAGAAGTCGGCCCTGGCGTGAAGTCCCTGAAAGTCGGCGACCGCGCAAGCGTGGCCTGGTTCTTTGAAGGCTGCGGCCACTGCGAATACTGTAATTCCGGCAATGAAACCCTGTGCCGTGACGTGAAAAACGCCGGTTACTCCGTCGACGGCGGCATGGCGGAAGAGTGCATCGTCACCGCGGATTACGCGGTAAAAGTGCCGGACGGTCTGGATTCGGCGGCGGCCAGCAGCATTACCTGCGCTGGCGTGACCACCTACAAAGCGGTGAAGGTGTCGGGTATTAAACCGGGCCAGTGGATCGCGATTTACGGTCTGGGCGGGCTGGGCAACCTCGCGCTGCAGTACGCCAAAAACGTCTTTAACGCCAAAGTCATCGCCCTTGACGTGAACGACGAACAGCTGAAGCTGGCGGCCAGCATGGGTGCGGATTTAACCATCAACTCCCGCAGCGAAGATGCCGCTAAGATTGTGCAGGAAAAAACCGGCGGCGCGCATGCCGCAGTCGTCACTGCCGTCGCAAAAGCGGCCTTCAACTCGGCGGTAGATGCCGTGCGTGCCGGTGGCCGCGTGGTCGCGGTTGGCCTGCCGCCGGAAGCGATGAGCCTCGATATTCCGCGTCTGGTGCTGGACGGCATTCAGGTGGTGGGTTCGCTGGTCGGTACCCGTCAGGATCTGCAGGAGGCCTTCCAGTTTGCGGCCGAGGGCAAAGTGGTGCCGAAAGTGACGATGCGTCCTATTGAGGACATCAACGCCATCTTTAAAGAGATGGAACAGGGCCAGATCCGTGGCCGTATGGTGATTGACCTGCGTTCGTAATCACCCACCGTACATCGCCGCTCCTCTCCGGGGCGGTTTTTTTATAGCCATTTTCCGGCAATCCTTATCTTAATTCCTTTGTTCCCTTGTTTTCCCCCGCGCCCGATGATGAATCCGACGCTAACAAGAAGATAACAAAGGAATTCACCATGCAAACCCCATTTCGTCTGCCGCTGCTGACGGCGCTGATTCTGACGACCACCGCAGCCTGGTCCGCTGATGCGCCGGTCAAAGGCGGCACGCTGATTTATCTGGAACAACAGGCGCACACCAACCTCTATCCGCCCGCCGGCGGCTTCTACCCGAACGGCGGCATTCTGAACCAAATCACCGACAAGCTGACCTGGCAGAACCCAAAGACGCTGCAGGTCGAACCGTGGGTGGCGGAAAGCTGGACCACCAACGCCGATAAAACCGAATACACCTTTAAAATTCGCCCGGGGATCACTTTCTCCGACGGCACGCCGCTCGACGCCAACGCCGTAGCAAAAAACTTTGATACCTACGGCTTAGGTAACAAGGCGCAGCGCCTGCCGGTGTCAGAAGTGATCAATAACTACGATCGCAGCGAAGTGGTCGACCCGCTGACCGTGAAGTTCTACTTCAAAAAACCGTCGCCGGGATTCCTGCAGGGCACCGCCACGATTGGCTCGGGCCTGGTCTCGCTCAGCACGCTGAAGCGCAACTTTGAAGAGCTGGGTGACGCCCGGCATATCATCGGCTCCGGCCCGTTTGTGGTGAAGGACGAGAAGCTGGGGCGTGAAGTGACGCTGGAAGCGCGTAAGGACTACCAGTGGGGGCCCAAAAATCTGGCGCAACAGGGGCCAGCCAATCTGGACGGCATCAAGTTTATCGTGACTCAGGAAGACAGCGTGCGCGTCGGCGCCCTGCTGGCCGGACAGGCCGACTTTATTCGCCAGGTGCAGGCGTATGACGAAAAGCAGGCGACAGACCAGGGCTATAAGATCTACGCTGCCCCAACGCGCGGGGTGAACGACAGCATCAGCTTCCGCCCGGATAACCCGCTGGTCTCCGATATTCGCGTGCGCCAGGCGCTGCTGCATGCCACCAATGCAAAACAGGTGGTTGAGACCCTCTTCTCGGCTAACTATCCGCAGGCGAAGTCGGTGATTGCCGATTCCGCCGCTGGCTTTGTCGATCTCAGCGACAAATTGACCTTTGACCCGGCTAAAGCTAACCAGCTGCTGGACGAGGCGGGCTGGAAAGCGGGCAGCGACGGGATCCGCGCCAAAGACGGCCAGCGGCTGGCGCTAACGGTGTATGAATCCCTGCCGCAGCCGCAAAACAAAGAGGTGCTGCAGCTGGTTGCCCAGCAGTGGCGACAGGTGGGCGTGGCGCTGAGCGTGAAAGCCGGTGACGCAGGCAGCCGCACGCTGGATAACCTTGACCCGCTGAAAACCCCGTTAACCGTCTCCGAAGTAGGCCGCGCCGATCCTGACGTGGTGAAAAGCATGTTCTACCCCGCTAACCGAGACGCGCTGCTGCAAAAAGGCGGCTCCAGCGACAAGGTCAAAAGCTTCCGTGACGACAAGCTGAATGCGCTGCTGGTAAATATCTCCTCAGAGGTCGATCCGCAAAAGCGCCTGCAGCTGACCGGCGATGCCCAGCGCTACCTGCTGGATAACGCCTACGTCATTCCGATTTTCGAGGAGCCGCAGGTCTTTGCCGGTGCGCCATGGCTGAAAGGCGTGAATTTTGAAGCGGTCGGCCGCCCGTCGTTCTACGGCGCGTGGCTTGAGAAACACTGAGGAGCTGACGATGCGCCACGCACTTCTTCAACGCTTTGGGCACGGGCTGCTGGTGCTGTGGGCCGCCTTTACCCTCTCGTTCGTGTTGCTCCAGGTGCTGCCGGGCGACGCGGTGCTGATTAAATTTCAGAACCCGGACCTGGGCCTAAGCCCGGCGCAAATCGAGGAGATGCGCGTGGCCTACGGTGCGGACAGCCCGTTGTGGCAGCAATACGGCCACACGCTGCTGGCGATGCTGCGCGGGGATTTCGGCTATTCGTTACAGGCCGGGGTGCCGGTCAGCGAGCTGATTGCCAGCAATCTGCCGGATACCCTGAGCCTCGCCCTGCCCGCGTTTGTACTCGCAGTCCTGCTGGCGTTTGCGCTGGCCTTTGCGTCGCGCCTGCCGGGTCTGCGCTGGCTGAGTAATACCCTGCAGTCGCTGCCGGTCCTGTTTATCTCTTTACCGACGTTCTGGCTGGGGATTGCCCTCATCCAGCTCTTTTCTTTCCAGCTGCGGCTGATACCGGTGATTAACCCGACGCCGCTGCAGGGGCTGATCCTGCCGATCGTGACCGTCGCGATCCCGATCTCCGCCCCGCTGGCGCAAATCCTGATGCGCAGCCTGGACCAGGTGGCGACGCAGCCGTTTGTCGCCGTGGCCCGCGCCAAAGGGCTGAGTGAAGCCGCCGTCCTGTGGCGTCACGTCACCGGCAACGCCCTGCTGCCGGTACTCAATATTGCCGGGCTGCTGCTGGGCGAGCTCATTGCCGGAGCGCTGATCACCGAAACCGTTTTTGGCCGCAGCGGGCTCGGGCAGCTGACCCAGCAGGCGGTAAATAACCAGGACATCGCCGTGCTTCAGGCGGTGGTGATGATTTCCGCCCTCGGCTTTGTGCTGATCAATCTGCTGGTGGACCTGCTGATGCCGCTGCTGGATCCCCGCCTGCAAACCGTTACCGGAGGTGCATCATGAGCCTGGTCGATTACGCTGCCGCGGCGCGAAAACGCGTTCCCGGCTGGCAGGGCGTCGCATGGCAGCCGGGACTGTGGCTGGCGTGGGCGGTGATTATTCTCGCGGTTTTTGCCGCCGTGGCGCCCGGCCTGTTAACCCACTACAGCCCGATTGAGGGCATCGCCGGAGCGCAACGTCTGGCGCCGCAGGCGGGCCACTGGCTCGGCACCGATCAGCTTGGCCGCGATGTTTACACCCGTATTGTGTACGGTGCGTCCCACTCCCTGAGCGCGGCGCTCGCTGCCGTCACGATGGGGCTGGTGGTGGGCACCGGTCTGGGGGTGATCGCCGGGGCGTTCGCAGGACGCGTCGAGTCTTTCCTGATGCGTTTTGTCGACGTGCTGTTGTCCATTCCGTCTCTGCTGCTCTCGCTGACGGTCATTATTCTGCTCGGGTTTGGCACCGTTAACGCCGCCATTGCCGTCGGCGTGGCCTCCATTGCCAGCTTCGCCCGCCTCGCGCGCGGTGAAGTGGTGCGCATCCGCCATACGGATTATGTCGAGGCGGCGTTCGGCAGCGGCGGGACGTTCCTGGCGGTGCTGTGGCGACACATCCTGCCCAACGCCTTAACCGCCGTCCTTGCCTTTGCCACGCTGCAGTTTGGTCAGGCCATTCTGGCCCTGTCCACGCTGAGCTTTCTCGGCTACGGCACCCCGCCGCCCGTTCCGGAATGGGGCTTATTGATCGCCGAAGGGCGTAACTATCTCTCTACCGCCTGGTGGTTAACCACCTTCCCCGGCGTGGTCGTCATCGCCGTCGTGCTGGCCACCAACCGTATCAGCCAGCAGTTCAGCGGAGGCCTGAAATGACCGTACTCTCGGTAGAAAACCTGACCATCAGCTACCGTACCGCGCGCCGGTGGCGCGAGGTGGTGCATAACGTCAGCTTCGCCCTTCAGCGGGGGGAAATGCTGGCCTTTGTCGGCGAATCCGGTTCCGGCAAAACGACCACGGCGCAGGCGATCATCGGCCTGCTGGCGGATAACGCCCGTCGGGATGCGGGGAAAATCGTGCTCAACGGCGAGGAGATTAGCCGGTGGTCAGCGAAGCGACTCGATACCCTTCGCGGGGCGCGAATCAGCCTGGTTCCGCAGGATCCGGGTAATTCACTCAATCCGGTGAAGACGATCGGCGCGCAGGTCGGGGAAATTATTCAGCTGCACCAGAAGGTGACTCACGCCCAACGCGACGAGCAGGTGCTCGCCCTGCTGAAAAAGGTCGGCCTGAGCCACCCCGAACAGCGCATGACGCAGTATCCGCATCAGCTCTCCGGCGGGATGAAACAGCGCGTGCTGATTGCCATCGCCATTGCCCTGAGCCCGGACGTCATCATTGCCGATGAGCCCACCAGCGCGCTGGACGTGACGGTGCAAAAACGCATTCTCGACCTGCTGGATATCCTGCGCCGGGAATCGGGCACCGCCGTTCTGTTTGTCACCCACGATCTGGCCCTGGCCGCCCAGCGCGCGGACAGGCTGCTGGTGTTTCGCAACGGTGAGGTTCAGGAGCATGGCGACACCGCCGATATCGTCCGCACGCCGCAGCACGCCTACACCCGTCAGCTGCTGAGCGATCTTCAGGGCCAGCGCCTGACCATCGCCCCGGTAGCCGGTCTCCCGCTCGCGTCACCGGCCATTCGCGCCCGCGCCATCAGCAAACGGTTCTCGCTGGGTAAAGGTCATCAGCTTCAGGCGCTGGATCGGGTGACGTTTGACGTCAGACGCGGCAGCACGCATGCGCTGGTCGGTGAATCCGGCTCCGGGAAAACCACCCTCGCCCGTATTTTGCTGGGCTTTGAACAGGCTGACAGCGGGCAGGTCATTATTGACGATATCGATGCCACCGACCTCAGCCGCGAGGCCCGCCGTCAGCTGCGCCAGAAGATCCAGTTTGTTTACCAGAACCCGTTCGCCTCTCTCGACCCGCGTCAGACGCTGTTCGAGATCATCGAAGAGCCCCTGAAGAACTTTTCTCGCCTCGCCAAGGCGGAGCGAAAGGCCCGGGTGGAGACCGTGGCGCAGCGGGTTGCCCTGCCCGTCGAACTCCTGACCCGCACCGCCAGAGAGCTTTCAGGCGGGCAGCGCCAGCGCGTGGCCATCTCCCGGGCGCTGATTCTGGAGCCGACCATTCTGGTGCTGGACGAAGCCACCTCCGCGCTGGACGTCACCGTCCAGGCGCAGATCCTGGCTCTGCTTCAGCAGCTGCAGCAGCAGCTGGGATTAACCTACCTGTTCATCACGCACGATCTCTCCACCGTTCGCCGGATCGCCCACAGCGTCACGGTGCTGCGCAGCGGTCAGGTGGTCGAACACGGTGACGTCGAAACCTTATTCACGTCACCGCAGAACGACTATACCCGCGAGCTGATTGCCGCCATTCCCCATTTTTCACCCGCTACGGAGGAGTTCGCATGACGCGAAAACGCCTGGGATTTTTCACCCGCCTGCTTGACGACGCCACGCCGAAAGAGCGCTATCGACTGGCTACAGAACAGATCCGCCACGCCGAACGCCACGGTTTTGACAGCGCCTGGATTGCCCAGCACCACTTCCACGAAAGTGAAGGCGGCCTGCCGTCGCCGCTGCTGTTTCTGGCCCACGTTGCGGCGCATACCGAAACCATCCGGCTGGGCACGGCCATCATCACCCTTCCGATGGAAAACCCGCTGCGCGTGGCGGAAGATGCGGCGGTGCTGGATTTACTCGCCGATGGACGTCTCGAAGTCGGTTTTGGTTCGGGCGGCACGCCGACCTCTTTCCTGCCGTTCGGACTGACGTTTGAACAGCGCGGCGCGGCCTTTGCTGACCATTTGCATGTGATCCAGAGCGCCTGGCGCGGGGATTCGCTCACCCATCCGGATAACCACCTCTACCCGCCAGCGCCACAGCTGGCTGACAGGATCTGGATTGCCACCTTTTCCGTCGACGGCGCCGTTCGCGCCGCGCGGGCCGGACACGGTTTGATGCTCTCCCGCACGCAGCCGCGTCCGGCAGACCAGTTGGATCTCACGCTCGACGCGATCCAGAACCCGATTGTGGATGCCTACCTTGAGGCCCTGCCCGCCGGTATCGCACCGCGTATTCTGGCCTCCCGTACGGCATTCGTCGCCGACAGCGATGACTATGCGCTGAAGGTTGCGACGCCGGGTCTCACCAGACAGGCCCAGCAGCATCGCGCTGCCGGACACGCGGTTAAAGGTGACACCGTCACCGATTTTCGTCGCCAGTTCGACGCCCACATCGGTTCGCCCGAGACGGTGCTGCGTTCGCTGCAGGCCGATTCCGTTCTCCGGCGCGCCACGGACATCTCATTCCAGGTCCATTCGGTCGAGCCCACCCATCGAGACACGCTGCGCTCCATCGAACTGATCGCCGAACATATTGCCCCCCACATCCTTTGAGGAGACACCTATGTCATTAAGTCACGACATTCTCGCCGAGCTGGCGGAAATCAAACCCGGTTCCCCTCTGGCAGAGGCGCGCGCCACGCGGGACGCCGCCACGCGCCACGCCCAGGGCAGCTACGAAATCTTATTTACCCAGCAGGATAGCGATTTTGCGCTGGACGAGCGCTTCGCCGTCGCGGCAAAAGTTGCGAGGTGGCACAACGCGGAGGCGCTGGCCGCGCACTATGCGGGATTTGGCCTGGCAGACCCGACCTCAGACCGTCTGACCCCGGCGCTGAATTTCGCGCGCCTGCTGACCTTCTCCCCCGTCGAAGCCACGCCGACATCGTTAAGGGCGCTGACCCAGGCGGGTTGGAGCAAGGAAGGCATCGTGACGCTGGCGCAGCTTATCGCCTTTGTCAGCTTCCAGAGCCGACTGATTGCCGGGCTGCGGCTGCTGAACGACAGGCCCGTCGCCACAAGCGATGCGCCTGTGGCGGCGGGCGTCTGGCACACGACCGCCACCACGGCCACCGGAAAGGCGGCTCCCGTCGCCTTCACCCAGCAGGAGCTGGGCTGGGAGCCGTGGATCGCCGCCAAACCGCTGGCGGATTTTCGTGATGACGAGGTTGCGATCCTGGCGAAGTTTGGCCACACCGATTCCGACTATTTCCGCCTGCTGGGGCGCAACCTGCCGGTGCTTGAACAGCGCACGCTAACGGATAAAGGGATTTTTTATACGCCGGGGGGGTTGCCGCGCGCCGAGCGCGAGCTGGCGGCAACGGTCGCCAGTAAAATCAACGGCTGCATTTACTGCGCATCTGTCCATGCGCGGAAAGCCAGCCAGCTGTCTAAGGATGACGCGGCGGTAGAGGCCCTGCTGGCCGTGCGTCCGGGACAGTCCCTGAGCGAGGGGCAGTCTGCGCGCTGGCAGGCGGAGATTAATTTTGCGGCAGCGCTGTCGGTTACGCCGCCGGCCGCCACGCCGCTGCACCTTGCCGCGCTGGAAAAAGAGGGGCTGGACACCTTAGCCCAGCTTGATCTGGTGCAGTCCGCCGCGTTCTTCGCCTGGGCCAACCGCCTGATGCTGACCCTGGGCGAGCCCTGGCTTGCCTGACTTCAATCAGGCTAGCGCACGCGCGTTAGCCTGAGCCTGCCTGGCCCGCAGGTAACCGTAGATCAGTAATGCACTCATGGCCGAGAACGAGAGTAACGCCGCAGGCAGCGTGACGTAGCGCCAGCTAAAGCCGAGGGTAATCATCATCCCGCCAAAGTACGCCCCGATCGCACTGCCGAGATTAAACGCCATCTGCCCTCCGGCCGCCCCCAGCATCTCACCGCCCTTCGCATTTTGCAGAAGCAGGATTTGCAGCGGTGCAGAGAGCGCGAACAGCCCGGCGCAGCAGATAAAGCCCATCACCAGCGAGGCCGTTTTCAGTTCGCCCAGGGCGAAAAGCAGCAGCAGCGAGGCGACAATCACCATGTCGGTAGTCGCCGCAATGCGCAGCGGGCTAAAGCGCCCCGAGAGCTTGCCGCTCAACAGATTGCCCAACACCATGCCAAGGCCCATCAGCATCATGATGATCGTCATCATCCCTTCGGAAAAGCCAGAAACGTTGACCATAAACGGTTTGACGAAGCTGAACCACGCGAACACACCGGCGTTACCAAACATGGTGGCGGCAAAAATCAGCCAGGGCTCCGGTTTCTTCAGGAACTGGAACTGCTCGGTCAGTTTAATTTCTGATTTGTCATGAATGTCCGGCACCCAGATCAGCACCGAGAGGATCACCAGCGCATCGAACAGGGCTATCAGGAAAAAGGTATAACGCCAGCTGAACTGGTGCCCCAGCCAGGTGCCGAGCGGCACACCCACCAGGTTGGCGACGGTCATTCCGGCGATCATCCCGGCCACCGCGACCGTCACTTTTCCCGGCGGCGCAATTTTGGAGAGGATTATCGCCCCGACGCCGAAAATGGCGCCGTGCGGGAAACCGGAAATCAGGCGCCCCAGCGCCAGCCAGAAATAAGACGTAGAAAACGTAAACAGGGCGTTGCCAACAGCGCACATCGCCACCAGAAACAGCAGCGTGGTTTTTAACGAGAACTTGCCTGAGAACAGCGCCACAATCGGGGCGCCAATCACCACGCCGAAGGCATAAAACGAGATCATATTCCCGGCGGAGGGAATCGAAATACCGGTGTCATGCGCCAGCTCGGTTAACACGCCCATGATGCCAAATTCAGCCATGCCCAGGCCAAATGTGCCAAGCGCCAACGAAAATATTGTCTTTTTCATACCTCAACCACGGGTTAATCACTCGCAGCGGGCATTATTGAATAATCTTGTATGGTGAGCCAGTTCAAATCAGATGGCTGACAGGTTAATCCATTGATTCAGGGGTTTTCTCCAACTGCTACGCGGTGGGATTGGCAAACAAAAAGCCCCGGCAGGCGTCAGGGCTTTAAAGGGTTTAAGGTCTGGCCTTTACGGTGTGCTTTCTGCCGCCGCTTTAGCGCGTGTAATCGCGCCAGCATTGAAAATTGGGTGCTCGTGATTGTTCGTTACGTCACGAACGCGGTAGATTTTCCATGCATCATCTTCACGACGAAGAAATACCTCAAGATGGATGCTTCTCCCGTTACCCGCCCCTTCAATGACGTGGACTACTTCACCGTTTAAAAATGGTCTGGCGTTTTCCACTCGTAACGCAGGTATCCATTCACGGGAGTAATCTTGTGTATACGTAAAATAGTCAGACTCTATTAACTCTTGTTCAGAGATTTCCTGAATGGTATTAATGCGAGCAATCGTATCAGCAGAAACATATTTACTCAGTTCGTCGGCAGGATAAGGCCTGGCTTCATCGCTGCCGAATACGGAAAGATAGGATTTATAAAATGATTCGGTAGCGTCTTGTGCGCTACGTTCTTGATTGGCAGCCGAACTACATCCCACCAGCAACATAACGAATGATAATAATATCCTTTTCATCAATGCATCCTGTAAATTTTAAAGGATGGTTGCATTTTGCGGGGCTTTGTTGAATAAATCGAACTTTTGCTGAGTTGAAGGATCAGATCACGCATCTTCCCGACAACGCAGACCGTTCCGTGGCAAAGCAAAAGTTCAAAATCACCAACTGGCCCACCTACAATAAAGCC